>JAEHCT010000097.1 GCA_020697635.1 Candidatus Bathyarchaeota archaeon | reverse complement strand
ATTTAACTGGGGAGATGTCGAAGCGAGAGCCTAGCCTGACCATTTACTTTATAGACTTCCATCTGATAATTAACTTAAATTAATGGTTGTGAATTCATGAACCCAGTCAAAGTAGATGGAAAAAACAAGAAACCAAAACTATTTCTGTATACGCTGAGCACCTGCGGCTGGTGCAAGAAGACCAAGGAGTTCCTCAAGGACAGAGGAATGGCGTACGAGTACGTGGACGTCGACAACATCACCAAAGACGAGCAGAAGGAGGTCATCGCCGAACTAAAGAAGAGAGACGCCCCACTCGCCTTCCCAATAATAATAGTAGACGACGAACAGTTGATCTCAGGCTTCAAGAAGCAGGCCATAGAAGAGGCCCTTACACAGTGATCAGCATAGACGACGTGAAGAGACGAGCACAGCAGGACGCCAAGTCGAGAGGCATACGCATCACACCGGACGAGAAGCTGCTCCAATGCCTACTGGAGGGGCTGAAGACAAACGAGGAACGATACGGTTACCCGAGCTGCCCCTGCAGGATGGCCTCAGGGAACTTCGAGACGGACCGTGACATCATCTGTCCCTGTGACTACAGAGACCCCGACGTAGCCGAGTACGGGTGCTGCTACTGCAGCCTCTACGTAGACGACGAGACTCATGAAGGCAAAAATCAGGCACGGGCAATACCCGAGCGACGCCCCTACGATAAACAGAGGGCCACCCTAGGACTAGCAGAGAAGGAAACCGAGGAGGAGACAATAGGAGAGATGATGAAATCAAGCAGGAAGCTGCTCTACTGTAAACAGTGTGGATACGTGGTCTTCAGCGATGACCCGCCTTACGTCTGCCCCATATGCAAGGCCAAGAGGGAGATGTTCGAGGAACTCGTCACCGCATTAGGGCACTACACGAGGAAGGTGTAGCTACTCCTTCTCGATGACCACGGCCGTCCCTGTGGCCGAGATCACGACGACCCCAAGCTGAAGCCCCAGGTCGCTGGTCTCCAAGTCAAGCCCCACGACGGCGTTGGCTCCTAGGTTCACCGCCTTGTTCCTGACGCGGCGTATGGCTTCCATCCTAGCCTTCTCCAGCTCGCTCGTGAAAGCCGTCACCTCACCGCCGAACATGGACTCGAAGCCGGCCACGAACTTGCCTAGGATGCCCCGGGTCCTCGGCGTGAGGCCCGTCACGACCCCGAACACCTTGGTGATCCTGTACCCAGGCACCTCCGGGGTCGTCACTATCATGAACCCGGGCGGCCCCTCGTCGACGGTCTCTCCGCACTTCGGACAGAACTTGGCGTCCTCAGGGATCTCTGATCCACACAATGCACACTTCATCTCTACCAAGTTGAAAAACGGGGCCCCAATTAAAAAGGTGTTGAAGAGTCAGCCCACGAGGGCGTTGAAGAAGACCTTGAAAGTGGCGTCCGTCAAGGCCCTCATCTGGGGCGCGAAGCCGTAGAGCACCACGGTACCCTCCCCCTTCTTGGCCTCAATGAGCGCCGCCTTCCTGGCGAGATGCTTCTCCCCGATGAGCCACCCGCTCTGCATCATGTCCTCCTCGGGGTACGTAATCACCGCGCCGTAGTTCTCGTTCCAGTGGCCACCCTTCACCGCGTAGGCGTGGTTCCCCCTCAACAGTATCAACCCCCTCTCCGGCATCCCATACCCCAGCGGATGGGTGTTGTCGATGTTCACCCTTATGGTGGATCCCGGGCAATGGAACTCCTCGGGCTTCAGATCCTTCACCGTGTTCCTCACGGGCACGCCGAGCTTCTCGATGGCGAACTCGCAAGACTCGTAGAGGACCAGCACCCTGCCGCCCTTATCCACGAACTCCTTCACCTTCTCCACGCCGTCGTCGCCGATCCCTGTCTTGTACTCAGGGGGCAGCACAGGCACCGTGTATGCGCCCTTGAACCGCTTTTCGTACCACTCTTCGACACCCTCACCCGTTATGAGGGCGGGTGGGTCGCTGGGGAGGATGAACACGTCGCAGCCCTCCAGCCCCTCCTTGACCTCCTTGTCCGTCACGGTGGTGTACTCGAACCCATACTGCTCCAAGAGCCACCGGGTCCAGCCTTCGTCCATGTTCCCGCCCCAGCCCCTCTGATACATGGCGATCCTCAGCGGCTTGACGGGGCCATGACTGAACCCGGGCTCTTCCTTAAGTCCATGGAACCTGATGTGAATCTCACCGGCAACCTCCTTAAGCTTAGACTCCACGCCCCTCTTCTTGGGGACATAGAAGGCTCCCGGCGGCAGAGTTTCCTCGCCTAGGTCAACCGCCTCATGGACCCTGTGGACCTCGACGCCCGCCTTCGTTAAAAGGTTCAGCGCCTTGAAGGAGTCGTTTATCCTCCCGTCGAGGATGTACCCGATCTTCGATTTCTCGACTACGCCTTCAGGCTGCCTTATCTCATTTAGCTCTGTGAAGGAGCCCACAGGAGGCATCTCCGCCTCCATTACTTCCACACCCTTGAACTCGGCCATAGTCTGGGTGGCGAAGTCGTAGTTCATCATGGGAGCGCCGTCCTGCGACCGGACCCACAGGTTATCCCTGTAAAAGGTGCGGCTCAGTAGGCTAACCAAGAAGGGGCGCGCGGTCTGTCCCGCGAATACGACGTATGTTCCCTCGGAGTACGTTACGTCGCCCACCCTTACAGGCGATGTGGCTTGGTGAACCTCGACGCTCATGTCCATGAGGGTCTTCAGGAGCCTCCTAGCTGCATTCGGGTCTCTCTGGCCCGGAGGGAAGAGGAAGGCGTACGGCGCCTCTGCTCCGCCGATCTCGAGGCTCCTCATCGCCTTCGTGTGCATGTTCCTAAGGATCATCTCACGGTTATTCGCCGCGACCTCCAAGGTGGCCATCGCCGCCGCCATCTGACCCCTAAGTATGTCGCTGAGGCGCCACCATCCCCCCTTCCAGGGGTCGTTGAAGTTCACCGAGGCACGGTACTCTGGTCGGCCCCGCGGGTGGGGCTGCAGCTGGTGATAATGGACGTACACCGGCGTCGCGAACTTGACGCTGGCCGACTCGGTGAACATGCCGCATATCTGGAACCATGGGAACACCAGACTGAACCCGGGCATGAAGTCGGCGGGGAACACCGCCGCCTGCTCCACCCCCGAGACTCCCTCAGAAGCCATCCGTATAGCCATCTGAGCACCGTAGTGCTTCTGCTCCGTCCAGACCAGGGGGTCCGTCACCTCGTTGAGGGGGTTGCTGTTGGGCGGTATAAAGAACCGTGACCCATAGAACCCCATCTGGTGGTGGTCCACGTAAGCCTGGGGGAACCACTCCTTGAGGAGCACCCTGTTCATGATCTGCGTCTCTACCTGGGTGAGGGTCAACGCATCCCTGTTGTTGTCGTGACCCACATACTTGTGGTAAAGCCGTGGCAAGCCGCACCCCTCGTACTCGGTGCCCAGCCACTCGTAATACCAGTCCACCGTCATGATCTGGCCGTCCGGGTTGGCGCACGGGAAAAGCAGCAGCACGACGTTCTCTCTTATACGCATTGTCAGCTCGTTATCGCAGGTGAGCAGCCTGTACGCTAGGTCCGAGAAGACCTGTGTTCCGCCGACCTCTGAGGCGTGGATGCTCATGGTCATCGCCACCACCGCCTTGCCGTCGGCGACGATCCTGTCAGCCTCCCCCTCGGAGAGGCCCCGGGGGTGGCTTATACTCCAGCTCATCTCCCTTATCTCGCCCAGCCTCTCCAAGTTCTCGGGAGAAGATATGTAGGCCAGTATCATGGGGTTGCCCTCGGTGGTCTTCCCCACCTCCTTGACCTTCACCCTGTCTGAAGCCCCGTCAAGATGCCAGAAGTACTCCACGACCTTGTCCCATCTCACGAGCTTGCGATCCGTACCAGGCTTGAAACCGTAGAACCCCTCAGGTGACAATATTTCACTCAAACGATTCACTGAATCAAATAAGATCGGCTGTAATATAAGCTGCATATCCACCATAAAACACAGACATTGCATTATCCCTGCATTTTCATTTAAATAGTTTAAATACTCCCACCACGCCTAATATAGAGAATATCATGAAGTTTGTCCAGCTGAAATCAATCAGGGACATAGTCATGCTTGTCGCCTCCTCCCCTGCTTCAAACGTGATACAGCACATGGAGAACGAGGGTGACCACCTTTACTTCGTCATCGGTGGGACCCTGAGCGAGGTATTCCTCTACTTCGTCAAGACGAAGGAGGCCCTCGAGGGAAGCTTCATCACCTATAACAGCTATTCAGGTGAGATTGGTTACAGCGACAAGGTTATGCACGAGCCTAACATCAGCACTATCCCTGTCGTGGAGATAATTAACCAAGACCTTCTCAACGAGGACGTGTTGGAGAAGTTAGGCAAGCTATAGCTGGCAACTTCGTAAGGTGTGAAAGAGAATGGGTGTAGAGAGAGAATTAGCAGAACTAGAATCCGATGTCGACGTGGAGCAGGAAGACCTCGAAATAAGCATCGAGAACGTTGTAGCCTCGGCCAGCCTTGACCAGAAGATCGACCTCTTGGCCATAATGAAGGTGTTCAGGAACGTCGAGTACAGGCCCAAACAGTTCCCGGGCCTCGTCTTCAGGCTCAAGAGGCCCAAGACGGCCACCCTCATCTTCGGCTCAGGCAAGATGGTGTGCACGGGTGCCAAGAGCGAGAAGATGTCCCGCAGCGCCGTGAAGAAGGTTGTGAGGGAGCTCAAGAACAACGGGATAATCATCCTGGGTAAGCCCACGATCGTCATCCAGAACATCGTAGCCAGCGCCAACCTCCACGGCAAGATAGACCTGGAGACCGCCGCAGACATCATGGATAACGTGATGTACGAGCCAGAGCAGTTCCCCGGCCTAATCTACCGGATGGGCGTACCCAAGGTTGTCATGCTGTTGTTCGCCTCAGGGAAGCTGGTCTGCACCGGGGCGAAGCACGAGGACATGGTCCGAGAGGCGGTGGAGAAGGTCCACGGGATACTGAAAGACTACGACCTCATCTACTACGAGTAGCGGTGGTGAACAATGCCGCCGAGGAACAGCAGCGTAGAGCAGAGGGCCCTTAGACTAATCTACGACGCGGGAGAAGAAGGGCTACTACAGAGCGAGCTATGGAAGCTCCTAGACGTGAGCAGCCGAGAAGGCTCACGGCTGGCGAAGAAGTTCGAGGAGAAAGGCAGGATAGTTCGTGACAAGGTCATCAATGACGGCCGGTGGACCTACAAGCTGGTCAGTAAGAATGAGCCCGTCACCCTCGACTCGGTGAGAGGCTGCCCCTGCCTCATATGCAGCGAGGTGGAGAAGTGCTTCAGGGGAGGAACACAGGACCCTGTGTACTGCCTGCTGCTGACCGCCTGGATAGACCCCAGAATAGAGACAGATGCCTGACAGTGATCACTAGATAATGGATGATGGGACTAAGGAGATACTCCGCTACGGCGCGACCTTCATCGTTCTCATAGCCGCTTTCTACGGCGGAATGTTCCTGCTCAGGAACAACCTCGGCACCGAGAACCCGATGATGGTCGTCATATCTCAGAGCATGGTACCAACCCTGGGGGTAGGAGACTTCATCTTCATCGAGGCCGTCGACGACTTCGACGACGTGTATGCAGCCCCCCCGCCTGACGGAGACATCCTCGTATTCATAAGACCCGGGTTCGAGGACGAGTACATCGTGCACAGGGCCATCGATAGACACGAGAACGACGATGAATGGGTCTACACTACCAAGGGCGACAACAACATGTTCCCCGACGGTGTTCCCGTGCCGGAGCGGCTCGTAATTGGGCGCGTCATCAACAGGCTGCCCGTCGTCGGATACTTCTCG
>JAEHCT010000096.1 GCA_020697635.1 Candidatus Bathyarchaeota archaeon | reverse complement strand
CCATGCGAGCAAGCCCCTATGCGCGCACAGAGTAATGGTTCCCTTGTGGTGAACTGCTTAAAGTTGAAAACTTGGGTTGAATCGTTAACATCTGGCGAAGTTACATGAATAAGATTCTCATAATCATGAAGATGTTCTGTTGAAAACCTCGATGCAGTAAGGAGTATTGAAAAAATATGCAGTCTATTGACACAACAAACAGTGGGTAACATGATTGGGGGCTACTTCATCTTCTCGTACTCGGCCTTGAACCTTCTGAGCATGGACGCCTTTGCCTCGGACTCCAGGAAGCTGGTCTCTACGGAGTTGAGGCTTATCTGGAACAGCTCGTCCACCGTGAACCCCATGTTCCTGTGAAGCTGGAGGTACTCGTTGTTCATGTCCGTGCCGAACATGGGCGGGTCGTCGCTGCTCACGGAGACCCTGATGCCGTGCTCGATGAAACGCCTGATGGGATGCTCGGCCCATGAGCCCACCGCGCCCGTCCTGAGGTTGCTCACCGGGCAGGACTCTATTCCTATGCCTCTCCCGGCTATCAGCTTCATGAGCCCGGTGTCTCGTCCGGCGGCTACGCCGTGGCCTATCCTCTCCGGGCTGAGGTGCTCGACGCACTCCCAGACGTAGTCTCCACCCGCACCCTCCCCCTGATGCGCCACCGCGTGTAGCCCCATCTTCCTGGCCCTCCGGTAGCACTCCCTATATGGCTTGGGAGGGTAGCCGAGCTCGCTTCCACCCGTGTCGATGGCGACGACGTTGTCGCCCTTCTCCTCGATGAGGTCTAGGACCTTCATCCCTATCTCCGGCCCGTAGTTCCTCACGAGGTCCACCCGTATGGTGCAGGTTACGCCGAACTCCCTCGTGGCTCTCCGTATGCCCCTGTTGATCGAGTCCACCATCAAGCCGTAGTCTAGGCCCCGCCTCACGTGGTCCCACGCCGAGAAGAGCGCCTCGGTGTGCCGGACATTGCACGCCGCCTGGGACTCCATCATCTCGTATGTGATCCGCTCGTAGTGGCTCTCCTTGTTGATGGAGTCGTTCACGGTGCTGTAGACCTCCAGGAAGTGGGGGAAGTCGCTGTAGTCGTAGAACTCCTCGAGGTCCTCGACGGTCTCGTAGGGCAGGTCCATGCCGCTGTCCTGTATGAGCCATAGAAACGTCTCCGGCCTGGTGGAGCCGACGATGTGGACGTGTTGCTCGAGCTTCGGCAGCGCCTTGATGGCTTCCTCCGCCGACATTAAACGGTATATTGTGAAGCCGGATAAAAACTCATTCCTCGGGGGACTGGCCGTAGCACTCCTTGACGAGTAGACCGAAGATTATGGGTGTCGCCACGGCTGCGCCCAGGATCATCATGTTGGACGCGCCGTAGCCTCCGGTGACGTCTACCAGTGCGCCGTAGACTGGCGCTATGACGCTGAACCCTATGGTGCCTGTGCCGTTCACGATGCCGAGGCCTATGGCCGCGGTCTCGGCTGGCAGCGTCTCGGGGATCATGCTGAAGAAGAGCACCCAGAAGCTGATGCAGAAGTTGAGGATGAACGACAGAGCCATGTACAAGGCCAGGGGCGCGGAGGCCGGCAGGAGAAAGAAGACTGCAAGCGCCGCCGTGTACAGGCTCGCGAAGCCCACGAGAGGAAGCTTCCTGCTCCTGAGCCTGTCCGAGACGGAGGCGACGATGATGCACCCCGGGATCCCCGCGATGGTGCCGACGCTGGCTATCTGCCCGACCTGGAGGTAGGTGAAGCCTTTCGCGTCCATGAGGTACTGGGTCACCCAGTTCATGAACACCCAGCCGGTGCTCGCCAGGACATAGCCGGCGAGGAAGGGATAGATCCTGCGGTCCCTGAGAACGGAGGAGACCGAGTCGAGTATGGAGCCTGTGCTGGTGTGGTGAGATGCCTGCAGTATTTCCCTGTCTTTGAGGATGAAGAAGTTCATCACCCAGTTGACGACTAGTATGACGCTCATCCCGAGGTAGAGGCTTCTCCAGCCGCCCAGCGTCTCCATGGCTAAGGGGAACCCCATATAGGAGACGAAGTTGCCGAGGCCGCTTGACGCGCTCAGTATGCCTATCGCGGTCGCCTTCCTGTCGGCGGGGAACCACGTGGAGACGAGCTTGACGGCGTTGATGTAGAAGGTGCTGCACCCGATGCCCACGAGGAACTGGGCGGCGAAGAGGAGGTTGTAGCTCCTGCTGACCCAGAAAAGGAAGACGCCCACGACGGTCAACGCGGTGAACCCGAGTATCGTCTTCTTCGCCCCGAATGTGTCGCTCAGTATGCCGCTGGGGAGCTGCATCAAGCCGTAGACGAAGAAGTACGCCGAGACCAGGAGACCCATGGCGCCGTGGCTTATGCCCAGCTCCTGGATGAGTATCGGCGTCAGGGCACCGGCTGCGCTGCGGAGGAAGTTCTCGACGAAATAGGTGACGCAGATGGAAGCCAACAGTATCGCGACGTAGTGTCGGCTCTTCTCCAAGGGTATCCCGCTCTCGGAGTCTATACACATCCTTAAACCTATCGAATAGTCGAGGCGTGAAACATTTATCGTAATACCGTCATGCCTTAACCATGATAGGTGAGTGGAAAGCCGACATAGGCATCATCGGCGGCACCGGCGTCTACGACCCGGAGATCATCGAGGACGCCCGGGAGGTTAAGGTCTACACGCCCTACGGGGCCCCGAGCAGCTTCGTCACCCTCGGCGACTACAAGGGAAGGGCCATAGCGTTCATACCCCGCCACGGCGCAGGGCACCAGATACCTCCCCACAAGATCAACTACAGGGCCAACGTCTGGGCCATGAAGGAGCTGGGCGTGAAACGGATCGTGGCGAGCAGCGCATGCGGGAGCCTCCGCGAGGACTACAGGCCGGGGGACTTCGTCGTCACCGACCAGTTCATCGATAGGACCCGTAAGCGCATCGACACCTTCTACGAGGGGGGCGTCGTGGGCCACGTCTCCAGCGCCGACCCCATCTGCCCCCAGCTCCACGACCTCTTCGTGGGGCAGGCTGAGGGGCACGGCTACCCCGTCCACCCGAAGGGCACTTACGTCTGCATCGAGGGCCCTAGGTTCAGCACCAGGGCCGAGTCCAGGCTGTTCAGGCAGTGGGGCTGCGACATCATAGGAATGACCCTGTACCCCGAGTGCGTGCTGGCGAGGGAGGCCGAGATATGCTACGTCTCCATAGCCATGGTCACCGACTACGACGTCTGGGCGGATAAGCCTGTGAGCAGCGACGAGGTCGTGGAGACCATGAGGGAGAACGGCGAGAGGTTCAAGACGCTCATCATGGACGCGCTGCCGCTGATCCCCGAGGAGCGTACATGTGGCTGCGGCTCCGCCCTCGCGCAGGCGCTGCTCTAGATACCTTCTTATCGTCCCTCCCCGTTTTTCCCGTCTATGAGCGGTAGACGGTTCGTCTTCATGGTCCTCGAGGAGCACCCCTACGGGAGGGAGATGCTCATGCAGCTCATGGAGGCCGGCCACATCCCCTCGGCGTTGATAGAGGAGGCCAGCCCCATAGCGGACGAGGAGCGTGAGAAGTTCCTGACGAGGATCGAGGGACACCGGGTCGCGCCCACCTTCACCGAGCTGCTGAAGGGTATAGACGTGCAACGGTACAAGGTGCCCCACCACAACAGGCGGCGGTGCAGGGAGCTCCTGGAGGAGCTGAAGCCCGACCTGGGAGTCCTGGGCGGGACACGGATCCTCAGGAAGAGTATACTGGAGATACCACCCGACGGTATGCTCAACAGCCACCCCGGCCTGCTCCCGGAGGTCAGGGGCTCGGCATCGGTGGCTTGGTCCATCTACCACGACGTCCCCATCGGCAGCACATGCCACTTCATCGACCCCGACATAGACACCGGAGACATAGTCGTGAAGAGGGTGATACCGGTCCACAGGGGCGACACCTACGAGCTCCTCTGTTGGAAGACCCTGGTCATGGCCGGCACCCTCATGACGGAGGCCGTCACCATGTGGCGGAAAGGCGAGGTGACGCGGATGCCCCAAGGAGAGGGCGCGTTGCCCACATTCAAGGTCGCGCCTCCTGAGGTCCTCGAGGTGGTCTACGGGAAGCTGGCTGATGGCACGTACAGGCACTTCGTGAACTAGGTCCGCGATTATGGCTTAATATTGGTAAAGGATTTTCAAATCATTTTAGATATTGATAAATGATGAGCATTATATGATGTGTCTTTTATTATTATTACATGGGAAAGGCAATTTGGTCAGCTTTCCAAGTTAGAAAGGATATATTCATCTTGGGGGCCTCAAAGACTGCGCGTAATTCTGGGGGTCTAGGGTATAGTTCTGCGTATACCTAGTATTATTAACTGTCACTTGTTGAGGTGAAGCGGTGGACCCGGATTTTATGAAGCACTTTCGAGACCCTGCGCGCGCAGCTACTCTTCGAAGAAAAGATCATAATCCTTCAAGACCGCATAGACCTTTGCAACGGATTCATAAACCATTTCCTCGCTCTTAGCACCAGTGCAGACAAGCTTACCGGACGCAAAGAGGAGAAGAACCGTCTTAGGGTCACTCATCCTGTAGATGAGGCCGGGGAACTGCTCTGGCTCGTACATCACGTTATCCAGGATATCGGCAGCGGTCTCTAGGTCGATCGATCCGTGGAGGTTCGCCGAGGCAACCATGTTCTGTATCACAATCTTTGGTTTGCCCAGGATGACTATTCCATTGTTTTTTAGCTCCCGGACTACCTTGTTGACCGCGCTTCTTGCCTGTTTCTCTGATTTAGAGCCGGTGCACACCATCTTGCCTGAGCCGAAGATGAGGGTGGCCGTCTTGGGCCTCTTGAGCCTGAAGACGAGGCCCGGGAACTGTTTGGGCCTGTACTCGACGTTCCTGAACACCTTCATTATGGCCAGGAGGTCGATCTTCTGGTCCAGGCTGGCCGAGGCTACAACGTTCACTATGTTGATGTCCAGTTCCTCGGGATCATATGTTGGTTCTTGGGTCATAGTTTATTTCTCCGTGTGTGGGTCCAAGCATCGTTTCCTTGCGGATAATGAGGATTGAACGATCGTCATAGGGATACCTTCTACCTGGTTTAAATACGTCACGGTGAACCCTGATTCTATTACGCGCACGCATTAAATATATCTGAGGTTACTGGTGAATATTAGGTAAAAACTATTTAGTAATTATTATATGACTTCGAATTGAAGGAAAAGGAAACTGACAAAGATATTAACAAATAATTTTTATATTCAAGACGGGAGGGAACCCAAGGCCCAATTGGAGTTCTTTTCGGTTAACCTAGCTGGATACTAGGGAACCTATCCCGAAGGGGTTGGGCGATCCCTCGTTTTCGTTTATAGTCCTCAAATCTATGACGATTTATATAATATTGAAAGTGTGAGGTAGGAAAGAATTTAATATGTGAGGGAATAAACTGACTAAAAAGCATAATATTTATTATGAGAATATTTAAAATTCAAATTGCGCGCGCGGGATCTTGACGCAATCGTATACGCGTGTGAACGAAATATAATTAATGCGTGGATCCATAGAGATTAATTGTGGATCATTAAATGGATACCGTTGCTTTTCTAAAGTGCCGTGAAAGCTTCAGGGAGACCCTGCGTGAGGCCCTCGATCTCATCGGGGGCCTAGATGAGCTGGGATCCCCACTGATCCTGAAGCCGAACATTTGCACGGGCAACGATCACACGGGCTGCGCCAACGTCAAGGTCGAGGTAGTCGAGGCTCTGGTGGACCACATCCATAGTGCGGATAAGAGTGTCGAGATCAGGATCGTCGAGTCTGACAGCATATCTAAATACGCTGACAAGGCCTTCGAGAGATACGGCTACA
>JAEHCT010000095.1 GCA_020697635.1 Candidatus Bathyarchaeota archaeon | reverse complement strand
AGAATAAAAATGTTAGGTTAAATACTAGAAAACGCGTCTCACGTTCAATAATACACCCGAAACAGGCAGAAATACGCTTCAAACAGCGAAAATGCGTAAAGTTTAAAGGGGTTCCCCGTATCGGAGTGGTGGAGAATCAGATGGCAAACGGCTTGTACGCTGCACGCAGGAACAAGAAAGTCCGCAAGAAGATGAGGTACAAGAGCAAGGACTACGTGCTACGCCTCAAACGCAGGAAAGAGAAGAAGGACCTCCTAGCGGGCGCCCCCATGGGCAGGGGCATCGTGCTGCAGAAGGTGGGCATCGAGAGCAAGCAGCCTAACAGCGCCATCCGTAAATGCGTCAGGGTGCAGATCATCAAGAACGGTAAGCTAGCCACGGCGTTCCTCCCGGGCGACGGCGCCCTCAACTACGTGGACGAGCACGACGAGGTCACCATCGAGGGCATCCACGGGCCGCGGTCAAGGTCCATGGGCGACATCCCCGGCGTCAGGTACAAGGTCAGCGCCGTCAACGGCACGCCCCTGAAGCTCCTCATTCTGGGTAAAGTCCAGAAACAGATGCGCTGAGCATCAATACTTTTAATGGGCCATCACGGCGCCCTCTGTTTTCCCGGTCTCCTCGATCATGTAGGTCAGCGGCACGTTTACAAGTAGCAGAGCCGCGGCGATGTAGAAGCAATACTTGACGCCGTAGTCGGTCATGACCGCGGTCATGAGTATTGGTCCTATCACAGAGCCGAGGTCGAAGAACGTCCTGTAGGCACCTATCGCAGCCCCGCGCTGCGACGGGTCCACCGCCTCTGCGGAGATCACCGGGCCGACGATCCATATCGCCCCCGACGTGAAGCCTATTATACATATAACCGCGGCTAAGGTGAAGAACGTCGAGAAGAAGCTCATCACCACGACTAGGATGGCGGTCGCCGTCATCCCGAACATGAGCACCGGGCGCCTTCCTACCCTGTCCGAGATCGAGCCCATCGTGAACATGGCGACGACGAAGCCCAGCGAACGGGCGCCCATAACGTACCCCACGTCCGCGAGGCTGAATCCGAGGGTCCCTCTTGTGAATAACGGGACTATCGTTATGATCAACCCGTTGGTCATGATGAACTCGGCCACGGTCGCGGCCGCCATTATCATCAGCGTCTTGTTCTTCAGTACTCCGAATATCTCTCTTATGGTCAGGGGCTTACTCGTCGGCCCCCGAACGGTCTCTTTTCTTATGTGGGGAGGGACGACTAAGAGCAGCAGGGCGGCGACTGAGAGCGCTAAAGCGGCCATGAACCCGCCCCGCCAGCCGAGCTCCTGCACCAGCTTTCCGCTTACCGCGGAGCCGATGATTGTTCCTATGAACTCTATCCCCTGGAAGACCCCCATAGCCGTGCCGCGTTTCTCGGCTCCGAACAGGTTCACGATGAACGTCATGGAGACCGCGAAGAAGAAGGGCGCCCCGAAGCCCTTTACCGCCCTTACGAAGACCAGCTGTACAGGGTTGTTCACGAATACCAGCATGAGGTTCCCGATCACGGTCAGCGCGAGCCCGAAGACCATGGGCTTGTAGTAGCCGAACTTCGATGATACGTAGCCGCTTGGTATCTCGAGCACCACCCTGCTGATCCAGTAGCCTGAGACTGCGTACCCTATCCAGACGCCGGTGGCCCCTATCTCCTCGGCGAACAGCGAAAGAATCGGGTTAGTCACCATGATGCTTAGCATGGAGAGGAAGGCCACGACGCATAACAGGTAGTAGGAGGTCGAGTACCCCTTCAGCAACATGATGCCTATTCTGGTCCTGTACTCCGATTTAAAACCTGCTGGGCGTTGACAATGCTTTTATTTAGGTAACCCTCTCAAAGTCACTGCACTCACGAAGTGATCAAATGAGCGAAGATGAAGCACAGGTACAGGACGAGGGAATCAAGCTCTTCGGCGATTGGAGCTTCGACGGCATCGACGTCCGAGACATCGGCCTGAAGCGCTACCTGAACCTGGAACCAGTGTGGCTCCCCCACAGCGGTGGCAGACACGAGGCACGCAAGTTCAGAAAGAGCAGGCTCAACATCGTGGAGCGTTTCATCAACAGCCTCATAAAGCCCGGGTCCAGCGGAGGCGCGAAGAGCAGAATCATTAACAGCGTCCGAACGGCTTTCAAGATAATCCACTTAAAGACCGGGAGAAACCCCGTCGAGGTGCTCGTGAGGGCCGTCGAGAACGTCTCGCCCAACGAGGACACCACCCGCATCGGGTACGGAGGCGTCGTTTACAGGCTCGCCGTGGACATCAGCCCCCAGAGGCGCATCGACATCGCCCTGCGGTTCATAATGCGCGGCATAAAGGAACAGACCTTCGGCAACCGCAAGACCCTTGAGGAGATCGTCGCGGATCAGCTGATCGGCGCCGCCAACAACGAAGGCAACAACTTCGCTATCCGTAGGAAGCAGGAAGTCGAGCGGATAGCCCTCTCATCGAGGTAAACCCGTCTTCAACATATACTCCTTGAACCCAATTCTCACCCTAGTATCTCACAGCAGGCTGCCTGCGGCGAACCCCACCAAGCCAACCAACATAAGGTATAGAACCCTGTTCTTCACTGCCCTACTGTTCTCGCGGGTTGGCTCCGTGATTAGACCGTACGCGCTGTAGAGAAGCCCGAGGTCCGTCACGGCCACGAAAGGCAAATACCAAGCTGAGACGAGTCTAAAGGCGTAGGGTATTATAGATGAGACGGCCGCCGCCACGTAGAAAGCAGACGCGACGACGCTCGCCGTCCTCGGGCCCTTTGAGACGGCGACGGTGTTGACGCCCGCGCCACCGTCTCCCTCTACGTCTACGATGCCTTTGGTTACCTCCCTCCCGGTGTTGCTGAGGAACGCCATGAGGCTGAAGTAAAGGCTGGGATACATGGATCCGGTGATCAACCCCCCGAATATGAACGGGAGGCTTATGCAGGCGCTGACCATCAGGTTCCCGGGGAAGCCCGTCCGTTTGCCCCAAGCAGAATAGAGCATCATGACGACCCAGCTGAACGCCGCAACCAACGTGGTGTTCAACGAGATCATGTAGCTGGCCCCGAGCCCGACGACGCTCAGGGCGGCGGCCAGCGCCACCGCCTCGCCCGGCGTCACCCTGCCGCTGGGTATGGGTCTCCTCGGCTCGTTGACTGCGTCGATCTCCCTGTCATAGTAGTCGTTGATCGCCATAGCCGCACCCGTCATGCAGAACCCCGTGACGAAGGAGAGGAGAAGCGTCGGGGGCGACCCCAGTATCGACCAGCCACCCGTCACGGCTGCGCCGACGATTATGGCCAGCCCCAGCATCACGGAGTTCACCGGCCTCACTATCTCGACGAGGCCGCCCAGTTTATCCATACACCTAGGGTTTCCTCGCCGCCGTAATAAACTCATTGAAGATGCAGAGTTTTTATTTCATGAGCGATCACTGGGTATGAAGATGAACAAGGAAGCCCCGGGGCGGGTACATTTCACGCTGATGGACGCCATAAGGCTCGGCCGCGGATACATCAGGCGTAGGCTTGACCGGTCTCTAATCAACATCGCGTCCATCGCCCTAGGCTTGAGCTTCTACACGACAATGGTGATCTCCGACCTCCTCTACTCCACCAGCGCCAGGCTGGGGGGAGGCCAGGTCGCCGTCGAGTCGTACCAGTACTGGCTCGTCGCCGTCGCCCTCGTGGTCTCCATCGTTGGGATCACCAACGCCATGCTGATAGCCGTCTATGAGCGGTACAGGGAGATAGGCACCATGAAGTGCCTCGGCGCCCTCGACAGGCACATAGTGCTGCTGTTCCTGGTGGAGAGCTTCTACCAGGGTCTGGTGGGTGGGCTCGTCGGCTTCTCCCTCGGATTGGCTTCGGCGATAGTCATAACCGGGTTCGGCGCGGGCTTCGACATCGTGCTGTACGCCCCCAGGGTCAGCCTGCTGACCATATTCGTGGGGTCCGTCTCCCTCGCCATGGCCCTCAGCATGGTGGCAACCCTCTACCCGGCGTGGAGGGCTTCCAAGCTTAACCCAGTGGAGGCTTTGAGATATGAGCTATGATAACGTGATAGAGCTACGTGACCTGCAGAGATACTACAAGTTGGGCGCCGAGACCGTGAAGGCCCTCGACGGCGTCGACTTGGAGATACGGCGCGGCGAGTACGTGTCCATCGTCGGACCCAGCGGCAGCGGCAAGACCACTCTTTTCAACCAGGTAGGGGGCCTCGACAAGCCCACGAAAGGCAGCGTCTTCATCGACGGCGTGGACATAAGCCAGCTTGACGCCTACGAGCTCGCGTGGCTCAGGTGCAGGAAGATAGGGTACATCTTCCAGAGCTTCAACCTGATTCAGGTGCTGACGGCGCTGGAGAACGTCTCCCTGCCCACCGTGTTCGCGGGCACCCCCCACGACGAGGGCCTGAAGAAGGCGGAGAAGCTGCTGGACCAGGTGGGGCTGGGAGAGAGGCTGCACCACCGCCCCACGGAGCTCTCCGCAGGCCAGCAACAGCGCGTCGCCATAGCACGTGCGCTGGCCAACGACCCCGCGATAATCTTAGCCGACGAGCCGACGGGCAACCTCGACCTGAACACGGGCATGGAGATCATAGACCTCCTTCACGGCCTCAACAAGATGAGGGGACTCACCCTGGTGGCCGCCACCCACGACCTGAAGATGATCAAGGCGAGCGACCGCATCGTCTGGATGAGGGACGGCGTGATAGAGAGGATAGAGCGCGGCTAACCCCTGTCGCTGGTGCTGTACTCCATCGTCATGCTTCTTATCATGGAGCCAGCCACGTGAACCCAGTTGGGGTCGCCGAGGGACTCGAGGATCGCCCCGTACTCCCCGTTAGGCAACCGGGTGATCTTGAGCTCGTTCCTCGTATAGAGGCTGTCCATCATGCCTTGTACAGATTTGTATATGAAGCATATTCTCTTCCCCTCGCCTGCTCCGTCCACCTTTATGGATGACGTTACATGTATCGGGTGATTCTCCATGCCCTTCAGCTTCCTGTGTATGAACTCGATGTACAGGTCTACATCCTCGGCTTCAAGCTTCAAGGGAATCGATATTCGGTAGGGTTTATGGAAGCCGCCCGAGTCTCTGTCTATCTTCCACCTCCTCATCAGGCTAGGGGTAATGACCACCGAGTTGTGGAGAGCCGCGTAGGCGCCCGTGAGGACCGCGGAGACAGCAAGAGTTATGCTCGCGACGCTCCAAACAGCCGAGACCTTCTGGTGAACCTGGAGGCCGATGTTCAGGTAAGCCATGCCCCTGTAGAGGCCGAGGCCTATGAGGTACCCCAGCCCACCGGCCATGAAGCCCGTGATGAAAGCCTCCGCTACGAAGATGGCCGACACCTGCGCCGGGTTCAGCCCCACAGAGGACAGTATCTCTATCTCTCCCCGTCTCTCGTAGAGGCTGTTGAGCATGGTGATTACGACGTTAAGGACGACGATAGCCCACGGTATGATGAGGGAAAGGCCGCGGCCCTCGAAGTAGTTGCCGAGTCTAAATGTTACGTAGTAGTCTTGCGTAGACGCGTACGCCCAGTACCCCCTCTCCAACGCGAGCCTCTCCGCGAAGCCCTCGACGTCCACTCCTTCTCGAAGCCCCATCGCTATCCTCTGGATCCCCACCCTCGGCAGGCCGATGGCGGTCTCGGTATTCATGATCACCACCTCCGAGCCCTCGCAATCCTGTATCACCCAGTTAGGCGCCTCGCCCTCGGGGCTCACGTTCACCCATTTGTCGGGGGCATAGCTGGTGCCATCCAGATCCTTCAGGGCGTTTAACACGTCTTCGCTGAAGATCCCTTGTATCTTTAGCTCGAATACGGAGACGCTGATCACGTCACC
>JAEHCT010000094.1 GCA_020697635.1 Candidatus Bathyarchaeota archaeon | reverse complement strand
CGTCGACCTCCTGGTCAACAAGGGATACGCCGACGAGGCAGGCGACACACGGGGAAGAGGGAAGCAATACTACATCACCGCGTCCGGCATGAACGTACTCAAGTACTACGACCGACTAGAGGAACTCGTAGACCTAAACATAAAGACATAGCAGACACCCCGTTTTTCTCAACACCGTTCAACCAGGCCCCAGATGTTCCAGCGGCACAACAAGTCTTATCCCCTCCAGTTCTGTTCCTTTACCCACCCTCAGAGGACAGCCCATGACGCTCACGGAAAGAGAAAAGCTCTTCATGAAAGCCCTGTGCAGCTACCAGCATGGACACGTCACCCAGGACACCCTTAGGGGCAAGCTCGAAAACCTCGGCGTAACCCGGGACGAGTTCAAGGACATCAAGAAGCGGCTCCTCTACTCCGGCGTCATAGGCATAGTGTACGGCAACATAACACTGGAGGACGAGACCGTGCGCGAACAACTAGAGGAATGATGTCCCCCGCGACACGATCCTTTTAATAAGAACTAACAGAAAAAACCGGTTTCATGCTCCATTCGGCGAAAAAAAACAAATATACTTCGTCACATATGCAACAGAGCCCCGACAGGAGCCATATTTTTGAACAAATGAAAATAGATATATAAAAACACGTAAAACTAACATATTGACGAAGGTAGCTTCGACTTTGGCCAAGCAGCGAATCAAGCTGATAAAACAGCTGTGCAAGGGATGCGGATACTGCATCGAGTTCTGCCCCAACAAGGTGTTCGAAAAATCTGAAGAGATCACGGAGAGAGGCGTGACGCCCCCGCGGATAAAGGACCCAGACAGGTGCACCCTCTGCGGCCTCTGCACGAGGCTCTGCCCCGACTTCGCGTTAACCATAGAGGAGGACGAAGGCGATGGCTGACAGGGTGCTAACTGGGACCCGCTTCGTCCACGGCGACTGGGCGTGCGCGGAGGGAGCCATATCCGCGGGCTGCGGCTACTACGCGGCCTACCCCATAACCCCCGCCACGGAGATAGCGGAGCGGATCGCCCAGAGGTTCCCGGCCCTAGGCGGCACGTTCATCCAGTTCGAGGACGAGATCGGCGCCATAGCCTCCGTGATAGGCGCGTCCTTCAGCGGCTTGAAGGCCATGACGGCGACCAGCGGCCCCGGCGTCAGCCTGATGCTCGAGAACATCGGCCTGGCGGTGATGACCGAGGCGCCCTGCGTCATAGTAAACGTCATGCGCGGCGGGCCCAGCACCGGGCAGCCCACCATGGGGGCCCAGGGCGACGTGATGCAGTGCCGCTGGGGCATGCACGGCGACGTCGAGACCATAGCCCTCGCGCCCCAGTCGGTGCAGGAGATGTACGACCTCACCGTCGAGGCGTTCAACCTCTCCGAGGCGTACAGGACACCCGTGTTCCTCCTCAGCGACGCCAACATAGGCCACCTATACGAGAGGCTGACCATACCGAGAGACGGGGAGCTGACCCTCGTGGAAAGAAAGAGACCCACGCTGCCCCCCATCGAGTACCTACCCTACGGGGCGGACGAGTCGCTGGTACCCCCCATGGCGAGCTTCGGGGACGGCTACAGGTTCTACTCGACCGGCCTGACCCACGACGAGAAAGGCTACCCCGACATGTCCGCGGAGACACAGGACAGGCTGATCAGGCGGCTGTGCGACAAGATCAGACGGAACACCGACAAGATAACCAGGACGGAGGCCTTGATGACGGACGACTGCGATGTACTGGTGGTCGCCTACGGCATAACGGCGAGGTCGGCAGCCACCGCCGTGAAGCAGGCACGAGACAGAGGCCTCAAGGCGGGTCTGCTGAGGCTGGTGAGCCTCTGGCCGTTCCCGGATAAGCTCATCGAGAAGACGGCGGAGGACGCCAAAACATTGATCGTCGCGGAGATGAACTACGGTCAGCTGGTCAGGGAGATCGAGAGGGCGGTGAAACCCAAACCCGTGCGCTTCCTGCCGAAGCTCGGGGAGAACCCCCACACCCCCGGAGAGATACTCGAAGCCATAAGGAGGGTATACGCATGACCGAGGAGATGGAGCACCGGCTAGGCGACTACCTTCGCATGGACAGGCTGCCCCACATATGGTGCGCCGGATGCGGCCTAGGCATCATCCTCCACAGCTACGTGGAGGCCATCCAGGAGCTATCCATGGACCTCGACAAAATCGTCACCGTCTCAGGGATAGGGTGCGCCGGGAGGGCCTCCGGCTACGTCAACACCGACGCCTTCCACACAACCCACGGCAGAGCCCTACCCTTCGCCACAGGCATCAGCATATCCCGGCCAGACCTGAAGACCGTGGTGATAAGCGGCGACGGCGACCTCTTCGCCATAGGAGGCAACCACCTCATCCACGCCGCCAGGCGGAACGTGGACATGCTGGTGATCTGCAGCAACAACTTCAACTACGGCATGACGGGGGCCCAGTACGGGCCCACGACCCCGCCTAACACGAGGACCCCCACCAGCCCATACGGGAGCATAGAGAACCCGTTCAACCTGGTGGCGCTCGTGGCGTCCTCCGGCGCCACCATGGTGTCCCGCTGGACTGTCTACCACGTCTACCACCTGAAGAACGCTATAAAGAAGGGGCTCCAGAAGAAAGGGTTCAGCTTCATCGAGGTGATAAGCCCCTGCACCACCGGGTTCGGGAGGCTCAACAGGCTGACCCCCATCGAGATGATGCGGCAGCTGAGGGACAACACGAAGATAAAGAAGGTCCACCCGACGGAGGCCACGATCGACCCCCACACAGAGATAATAATAGGGGACTTTGTCGACGTGAGGAAGCCGACCTACGGCGAGATACTCCGGGAGCTGGAGGCGAAGGCGAGGTGACTCGCCGAGAGATAAGGATAGCCGGCTTCGGTGGGCAAGGCGTCATAACGGCAGGCTACGTCCTGGCGAACGCGGCGGCGATCCATGACGGTCAATACGCCTTGATGACTCAGAGCTACGGCCCCGAGGCCCGCGGAGGGTCATGTAAAACCGATGTAATAACGTCAGATGAGCCCATCGACTACCCCAAGATTTCGAGTCCAGACTGCCTCGTAGCCATGTCCATAGACGCGTTCGCCACGTTCGTCGATTCAGTGATGGACAGAGGCGTCGTCATATACGAGGACAGCCTCGTAGACATCCCGAAAAAAGGCGTGGACCCGAACAAGAAATACCACGGGATCCCAGCCGTGGCGACGGCGAACGAGCTAGGTAACCCGTTGGCGGCGAACATGGTGATGCTCGGCGCCGTCCAGGCGCTCACAGGCGTCGTCAGAGCCGAGGCCCTCGCGGCCTCCATATCGGATCGTTTCCCCAGACGCAAAGAGCTTAACCTCAGGGCTCTTCGGAGAGGGATGGAGCTGGGCAGGCTCCAGGCTTAGATGAGAAGACCGTTGTCCTCTTTCAAGGTGTTCAGGACTATGTGGGTCTCTGTGCGTACCACGTGAGGCATCTTGGTGATGTTTTTGGTGAAGTCGCTGAGCTTCTGCCTCGTCTTGAACTTGGCGATCACCATGATGTCCGACGCCCCTGTCACGTTGTATACGCCCGTCGTCTCGGGGTAGGCCGCGATCTTCTCCCCCACCTCCATCATCATCCCCCCCGAGACGATGATCTCCGTTATGGCCGTCAGCTCGTAGTCCATCTTCTCGTGGTCAAGCTGGACGGTGTACTTCTTTATCACGCCGTTCCTCTCCAGCTCCCTCACCCTGGAGGCCACCGTGCCGCTGCTGACGCCGATACGTCTCGCGACCTCTCTGAAGCTGAGACGAGCGTCTCGGAGTAACTCCCTGAGAACGTTTAAAGAGGTTTCATCGATCATGGGACCCTCTTATTCATTTGATGAATAAAGGGTATATACGGTTATCGTTTGACTAGAAAAGTCTGGTATGCAACCGGTTTTTAGTCAAATAAGGGATAAGAGGTGGTATGGCTAGTACTCGACAGGGATGGTCTGCATGAGCTCGAAGAGCCTTAGGAACGCCTTGCTGTACCTGATGACGGCGCTCATGTTGCCCTTGAACTGGAGCTGCCTGGTCATGATGGCGTTGCTGCCGTCCAGCTCACCCTTGTTGACCTGGGTCCATATGCCGTACGGGCCCTCGAGCGTGAAGTCCGTCTTCTCGTCCGCGCCCAGCTCCCTGACCTCCGTGATCTTGCCGTCCACGAACTTAACGTAGATGACGGGGAGGTCGTCCTTGTCGGTGACCCTGTACGTGAACGTGGCGTTGAACATCCTGGTCTTTATGCTGAACTCCTCGTCGGCGTTCGCGACCTCTTGACACTTCTTCCAATATTCTAGGCCAAGGAATTGAACCATGTCATTGCACCTAATCGTCGAAAAAGATGCCTAGACAGCATAAATAACTTACTGATCAAGTGTCAAGCCGGTGAATACCCTGATCTACCTGCTGACCCGGGCACTGTTATATATCGAATGAGAGTACTTCAATGGATTACTATGAAGAACCTTCTCAAGGAGAAGATCAGGAGGGGCGAGAACTGTGTCGGCACCTTCGTCGAACTGGGCCACCCCGACGTCACCGAGATACTGAGCCGCCAAGGATTCGACTGGCTCCTAATCGACGGCGAGCACAGCCCAATGAGCCTCGAGACCATAGAGAGACTGATCCAAAGCATGAGCGGCGCCGACTGCACGCCAATCGTCCGCCCACAGTGGAACGATCTAGTAATAATCAAGCGCATACTGGACCTCGGCGCCCACGGTATACTCGTCCCATGGGTCAACACCAAGGAGGAGGCCGAGGCAGCCGTAGCCGCATGCAGGTACCCTCCCGAAGGCATACGAGGCTGGGGCCCGAGGACGGCGTCGCGCTGGGACCCAGACTACCGTGAAACCGCAAACGACGAGATACTCGTCTCCGTTCAGGTCGAGACCCAGAAGTCGCTTGACAACCTCGACGAGATCATGGACGTGGAGGGCGTCGACTCCTGCTACGTCGGCCCATGGGACCTGAGCAACAACCTCGGCTTCAGCGTCCCCCCGAACTACGATAACCCCCGATTCATGGGAGCCATCGAGCACGTGCTGAAGATCTCGGACGACCACGGTAAGCCGGCGGGCCTCTGGTGCAACATGGATAACATAGCCTGGGCGGTGAGCAAGGGTTTCCGGTTCAACACCGTCGCGAGCGCGGACTCCTTACTGTCGTACGGTGCCAAGGAGGCACTGAAGAGGGCGAGAGGCTAACCCTCTCCACTATTCTTTCTGAACCATCTGGACGAGGAAGCCGTTGGGATCCCTGACGGTGATGATGTGTCTTTTAGTATCCTCGTTGTAGGTTGGGCCGTCGACCCGGTACCCTTTACCCTCCAGCTCCCTCGACGCCTCGCCTACATCATCCACGAGGACCGAGAAGTGGCTGTAACCAGGGTTGTCCGCGGCTCTCGTCTCGTTTATGTCCACGGTCACGCCGAACTCTGACCTGAGCTGGGCCGCCTCCCTGCCGCCGTGCTCGAACCTCTGCACGAGCCTGAAACCTATGTCCTCGTAGAACCTTACAGCCTCGTCAAGGTCGGTGGCGAAGAAGTGGATATGGTCTATGTCAAGCAGCTTCATGGGTGAAGCTATCACTACATGCCGCTATATAACCTACCCAGAGCCGACGATTTTAATTGTGAACTTAAACATACATTAAAGCGTGAGCGTTCCCCCCAGACAGATAGCCAACCTCGCGGTGACCTACAGGTGCGACAGCAGATGCACCACATGCAACATATGGAAGTCGCCGCCCGGAGACGAGCTGACCCTGGACGAGATCAGGAGATTCTTCGAGGAGAACCGTGGTCTATTCAGAGAAGTAGAGTCCATACAGCTTACAGGCGGTGAGCCCTTCCTGAGGGATGACCTCCCCGAGATCATGAAGGCGATAGACGACTGCGTAAACGGGTGC
>JAEHCT010000093.1 GCA_020697635.1 Candidatus Bathyarchaeota archaeon | reverse complement strand
AGACAGGCGGCTACCTCCCCCTCGCCTACGCAGACGACACCGAGCTCTACAAACGCATCAAACACAAGGGCAGGGTCAAGCTACTCGATGACATGGTCATCCACTACAGCGTCCGCAGAATCAAGAAGATGGGGCTCACAAACTACATCCGCCTCGTCTTCAAAATGGAGTGGGACGTATCCATTATGAACCGCAAACCCATGAAAGGCGGCTACGCCAGACAGACATACGAATAAAAAAAATTTTCCGATCTGATCTGCAGCAGGTCATAAGAAAACGAAGTAATCGCGGCTAGTTCTTGCCGGCTACCCAGCCGACGTCCTTATCAGACTTGATCGCAGGGTGGCTAGGGTCAACCAAGATGATCTCGAACCACTTGTGCTGGCCGTCCTGCCAAACCCAGTAGCTGTTCAGCACCTCGAGGTTAGGGTACTTCCGCGCAGTCCTCTCCTCAGCTATGAGCCTCTTGCTCTTCGCAGGCGTGAACTTTGTCACACCCATCCTCTTCTGTCTACGCCCAAGCACAGGCCTGATCTTCCGCCGGCCGCCCCTCCGGATACGTGTACGCACAACGACGAACCCCTTCTTCGCCTTGTACCCCAAGCTACGAGCCCTGTCCAACCTAGTCGGCTTATCGATCCTGACTGTGGAAGGCTGCCTCCGCCATACTATGACCCTCTGCCTCATGACGCCGTCTATGTAGCTGTCCTTAGGCCGCTTCCACGCCTCCCTGAGATGCCTGTACATTGATGTTCTCCTCGATTGGCTATCAAAGTAGAATGGTTCAAACTAATAAAGGTATAGACATGGAAGACACTTCAAAATAGAGGGCGGAGCAGGGCCCCTAGAGGCCCAGCAGCGCATACGCGATGAAGAGAGGCGCGAACAGCGACGCGATCTGGCTGATAACCGTCACCAGCGTGTTCAGCGACGGCCCCGCAGTGTCCTTGAACGGGTCGCCCACCGTGTCGCCGATGACCGCCGCCTTGTGGGCTTCGCTGCCCTTGCCTCCGAAGTAGCCCGACTCCACGTACTTCTTGGCGTTGTCCCAGAGGCCCCCCGCGTTCGCCATGAGTATGGCGAGGAAGAAGCCGCTGAATATGGCTCCGCTCAGGTAGCCCGCCAGCGCCTTGATGCCGGCGACGAAGCCCACGATGAGGGTCGCCATGATGCTAAACACGATCAGCGGCAGCAGCTCCGTCAACGCTCCCTTGGTGGCGATGTTGATGCACTTACTGTACTCCGGCGTGCCTGTGCCTTCCATGAGGCCGGGTATCTCCCTGAACTGGCGGCGAATCTCCTCGATCATCCTGTACGCGTTCTTTGAGACCCCGAGGATGATCATGGCCGAGAATATGACGGGGACACTCATGCCGATGAAGACCCCCATCATGACCAGAGGGTCCATGAGGTCGAACACCACCGTGGTCCCTACGAGCCTCTTCACTATCTCCTGGTAGGAAGCTAGCAGGGCTAGCGCCGTGAGGCCGGCCGCGCCTATGGCGAACCCCTTCGTGATCGCCTTGGTGGTGTTGCCCGCGGCGTCGATCTCGTCGGTGATGTCCACGACCTCCTCGCCGAGCTCGGACATCTCGGCGATGCCCTTAGAGTTGTCGCCGATCGGACCGTAGGCGTCGCCAGCGATGATGATGCCTGCGATGCTGAGCATACCGACTGCCGCGATCCCGACGCCGTAGACCCCGTAGAAGGAGTACGCGATGGCTGACCCGATGCCTATCCCGAGGAAAGCCGGGAAGCAGCTGATGAGGCCGTAGCTGAAGCCCGTCAAAATGCTGATGGCCGCGCCCGTCTGGCTCGCCTCGGCGGTCTTCTTGGCGGGCGGCTTGTTGATGGAAGTATAATAGTCGCTTGTCATGCCGATGACGGTTCCGGCAGCCAACCCTACTATGTTACAGTACCAGATCTTCATGTCGTAGCCGAGCATCACCGTCGCGCCGTAGGTTAGCACGGCGAAGGCGATGGTCGTAACGTAGGTACCCATGTTGAGCGCCTTACCCGGGTCACCGCCTTTTTCCACCCTGACGATCGCTACGCCCAATATGGACGCCAGTATGCCTAGGCCCGCGTAGACCAGTGGCACGACCTCAAGGTACTGGATCGGTAATGTTCCGCCCAGTATCATGGCGGCCATTATGGCCGCCACGTAGGAGTCGAATAGGTCCGCCCCCGAGCCGGCGCAGTCGCCCACGTTATCGCCCACGTTGTCCGCGATGACGGCGGGGTTACGGGGATCGTCCTCCGGGATGCTGAGCTCGACCTTGCCGACGAGGTCCGCTGCGATGTCCGCGGTCTTGGTGTAGATGCCGCCGCCGGCCTTCATGAAGAGCGTGAGTGTGCTGGCGCCGATGCTCATGCCAAGGACGATCTCAGGGTCCTTCGTGAGCCAGTAGATGAGGCTGACGCCCAAAAGGGCGAGCCCTACCACCATGAAGCCCATGACGGCTCCGCCTCGGAAAGCTATGGGGAAGGCCTCGGAGAGTCCTCCCTTCTTAGCCGCGTTCGCGGTCCTGACGTTCGCCTTAACGGCGACCTCCATCCCGATGATGCCGGCTAGGCCTGACAGGATGGTACCGAATACAAAGGTTACACCTATCTTGAGGCCGAGGGCCGCGGAGAGTATGACGCCCATGACGACGACGAAGACGCCTAGGTACTTGTACTCCGTCTTCAGGAACGACCTGGAGCCCTCCTGGATCAATCCGGCGATCTGCTTCATCCGGTCCGTCCCGGCGTCCTTGTCGTTCACGTACTTGAACAAAAATAACCCAATCAAGATCGAGATTATCGATGATGCTGGCGCGATAAGCCATACGTCTACCATTACACATAGTCACTCCAATATACGACTGATTCCGCCAATAGTCGGTTTTAAATATATAAAAATATGTGGGGTAAAAAACGCGTGTTTACTCTTTTCTGTGCTCTACATACTGCCGCCGAGGGATCAGCCGCTGGGGCAGTATGAGGAACGCCGTGAGGCTGCCTGCGAAACAGTAGAAGAGCTGGAACGGCGTCAGAGGCACCACGTGGAACACCTCGTTTAGGAACGGCACGTAGATTATCAGGAACTGTAAGCCCACGCCGACCACAACCGAGACGAAGAGCATCTTGTTAGCCGTGACGCCCTCCCAGCCCATCTGGAAGATATGCTTAGTCTCGCTCCTGCACTGGTAAGCCAGGAGGAACTCGAAGAACACGATGCTCGTGAAGGCGACCGTTCTCGCGGTCGTGGCAGCCAGCTCGAAGTCCCCGGTTGTCTGGATGGTTGTGATGTAGGTGTAGAAGAAGGGTATGAAGTCGCTGACGAAGTCCACCAGAGCGGCGAAGATGATGAACCTCCAGAAACGCCTCAACATGTCCTCCTTGGGGTCACGCGGCGGGTACCTCATGATGTCGGGGTCCGCGGGGTCGATGCTCAGGGCAACCGCGGGCAACCCGTCAGTGACGAGGTTAACCCACAGCACGTGTATGGGCAGGAACGGCACAGGGAGCCCCAGGACGGCCGTGACGGTGATCTCGATGAACTCGTCGAAGTTGGCGGCCAGCATGAGCCTGATGTACTTGCTGACGTTTTCGTAGATCTCGCGGCCGCCCCTTATGGCTCGGACGATGGTGGCGAAGTTGTCGTCCTCAAGCACCATGTCGCTGGCCTCCTTGGTGACGTCTGTGCCCTTGATACCCATGGCGACACCGATGTCGGCCGCCTTCAACGCGGGGGCGTCGTTGACGCCGTCGCCCGTCATGGCGACGATGTGACCCAGCCGTTTCAGGCTCTGGGCGATCCTCATCTTGTGCTCGGGGCTCACACGTGCGCAGACCCTCACGTCATCGATCACGTCGTCGAGCTCTTCGTCGCTCATGGACTCGATCTCTATGCCTTCAAGCACGGAGCCGTCTGTCTGTTCGCTGAGTATCCCGATCTCCTTGGCGATGGCGACCGCGGTGATCCTGTGGTCGCCTGTGACCATGACGGAGCGGATGCCTGCATCCTGAGCGGTCTTGATGGCTAGAGGCACTTCCTCGCGGGCGGGGTCGATCATGCCCTGCATCCCCACGAAGACGAGATCGTTCTCCACCTCCTCGACGTCGAGGTCGGTGAGGTCGTAGTCTTCAGGCAGCCACTTGTACGCGACGGCGAGCACGCGGAGGGCTTCCGCGGCCATGGCGTCCATCTCATCATTGTTCTTCTTGAGGTCGTCCTCGGTGACGGCTCTCACGGAGTCCCCCGTCTGGAGGCCGTCGCTGCGCACCATGATTATCTCGGGGGCGCCTTTCACGTAGGCGACGAGCCTACCCTCAGGCGTCCTATGGATCGTGGTCATGCGTTTACGCGCGGAGTCGAAAGGCAACTCGGCCACGCGGGGGTAGCTCTCCTTTAGCGCCGCGATGTCTATCCCTGCCTTCATGGCGGCGACGAGCATGGCGCCCTCAGTGGGGTCGCCGAAGCAAACCCACGCGCCGTCGTTCAGCTGCACATGGGCGTCGTTGTTGAGGGCCCCGATCCTGACAAGCAGCTCAAGGTTGCTGTCGGATGCGGCGTCGACCTTGGAGCCGTTCTCCATGAGCTCGCCCTCCGGGACATATCCGGCGCCACTTATGTGCACCTGGCGACTGTTGGTGTTGGCCCTCGTGACCGTCATCTCGTTCTTGGTGAGGGTCCCCGTCTTGTCGCTGCAGATCACCGTTGTGCTGCCGAGGGTCTCGACGCTGGCCAGCTTCCTGACGATGGCCTTCTGCCTAGCCATCCTGGCGGTTCCCAGGGACAACGTTATGGTGAGGACCGCGGGTAGGCCCTCAGGGATCGCCGAGACTGCGAGGCTGATGCTGGTCATGAAGACCTGTTCAAGGGTCCTGTCGTGTACGAACCAGAGTACGAAGAAAACGAAGACCGTGAGAATGACGCTGATGGTGGCCAGCTGTCTGCCCATCCTCTCCATCTTCTGGCGGAGGGGCGGGTCCTCGACGTCGATAGACTGGACCATGCCAGCGATCTTGCCGAACTGGCTGTTCATCCCGGTCTCGGTGACCACGGCAACGGCTCGGCCGCTGTTGACGACGGTGCCCATGAAGACCATGCACTTCTGGTCGCCGACGCCGGCGTCGGCTGCGACCGGGTTCAGCCGCTTAGACACGGGCCTCGACTCACCCGTCAGGGCGGCCTCGTCCACCTCTAGGTTAGCGACCTCTATGAGCCTGCTGTCCGCAGGGACCCTGCTACCAGCCTCAAGCAACACAATGTCCCCTGGGACCAGATCCTTGGAGTCTATGGAATCCTCAATCCCTTCTCTGAGCACCAAGACGTGGGGACTCACCATGGCTTTAAGGGCCTCAACGGCCTGCTCGGCCCGGTACTCCTGGACGAAGCCCAATATGGCGTTCATGACGACGATGATGAGTATAACGTAGGCGTCGGTCATAGGCTCGCCTTCCTGGATGGCCAGGTAGGCCGAGACTGCGGCGGATATCACGAGTATGATGACGAGTACGCTGGTGAACTGCTCGATGAGGAGGTGATACCACTGCTTCTTCTTCTCCTCCTTGAGCTCGTTGGGTCCGTAAACCTCCAGCCTTCTACCGGCTTCCTCGTCAGTGATGCCTTCACGGCCTGTCTCTAGTGCCTTCAGAACGGCGTCTACTTCGTTCGCATGCCAATCATTCTTCTCCAAGGTCCACACCATACCACTCGATAGATCCGGAATCTATTTCCCAAAGGGGAATGAACTATGACTTAAAACTTCTCCGCTAATATTCTCAATCAATAATGTAATAAGGCGGCACAATGAGCACGGCTTCTAGCCCATGAGTTCGAGGTATCTCCTCTGCCTGAGGATCAGAACCTTGACCCTGGCTTCCCTCAGTCTCCTTCTGAGGTCGGCGTCCGTTGTGCCGACGATCATTCTCTTTTCTACGGCTG
>JAEHCT010000092.1 GCA_020697635.1 Candidatus Bathyarchaeota archaeon | reverse complement strand
CCTATTCGCTTAGACAAGGTGCCTCAGGGTGACTGAGACGCTTACCGTTAATACGTTAACGGGTTGTGTAGTACTCGGAGTAGCTCAGGAAGCACGTCTCGCCCTCGGGGTCCCTGATTCCGATGACCAGCCTCTGCTTCTCGAATCGTGGACCAGTCACCTTCAGCTTGAACGAAGTTTCCTCGCCGAAGGCCAGGTCGAAGTAGCTGCTGTGTGTCTCGGCCAATATGAAGCCGTCCTGATCCTCCACCGCAAGCCAGACGCGGTAATCCTCGGCTGACACGGCGCCCTCGCTGGTCACGTGGATCTTCACTGTTGCCTTGTTGTTCAACCTCGTCGCCGTCCAGCTGTACGCCAAGAACGGCATCTCCTCGACGGGGTATAAGGTCGCCTCCTCTGGGTCGTGCTCAGGCGGGACCTCGCCCTCTTCCCAGCCGGGGGCCGTCGTCTCAAGGTAATAGTAGGTCACGTTGTCGTAGACCCAGTGGACGCCTGTGGCGTTCACCTCTACGCCCACCGCGAGGTGGTCAGGCAGAAGGATCAGGGAGACGTTGTACCCCATGGCGCCTAGCAGCGAAGCCATCAGGATGCCTGTGTCCTCGCAGTCGCCGCCCCCGTCGACCAGGGTCTCCACCGGGAACCGGGGATACTCGGTCTGTCCCTTCGAGTACAAGTCAAGGATGTACTCCATGTTCTGGATGAACGAGATGGTTAAATCGGTCTTGTCTTCCTCGCTCAGCCCCTCAGCCATCTGTATCAGGTTGAACTCGTATAGGAGCGCCTCGACGTAATGGTCGTCCAATGGGTGGCGAACGTAACCCCTGTAGTCCGTGGTCTGGTAACGCTCCTTCTCGCTATAGTAATCATACAGTTGCTCGGGCACGGTGATATTTATGCTCCTCTCCACTCCGTCCCACTCCCAGGTGTAGAGTTTCTCAAGGACCGGGATCGACCCCGGATAAATATCGAGCCCTCCGAAGGCGGCCTCGTAGTCGCTTAGGAGGGTCTCGTACTCGGACTGGAGTTGCTCGTATTGTTCCGTCAACGCCTCGCAGTCGCTCATCAGCTCCTCGTTGTCGCCCATGAGTTCCGTGTGCTCGTCCTGAAGGCCCTGCAGCTGCTGGTTCAGCTCCTCATGTTCGTTCGTGAGGGCGTTGAACTCGCCGGTGAGGCCCTCGTAGTCGGAAGTGAGCTGATCCACCGCGTCCTGCAGCTCCTCTATCTGGGGGATGATGTACTCGGTGTAGTAGTAGTAGCCGGCTCCTCCCGCTATGATCACGCCGATGAGTATGGAGGCGATTATTTTCGCGCTCAAGCTGGTCTCTCAAAGGGTGCTGTGATAATAAAATATGTGTGCCACTGTTATGGATCGCCGCTACATTCCTATGCCCGGCGTCCTGTACCGCTTCTCCCACTCCACCTTCATCACTATGTCCCGCGGGTCGCGGAGGTAGTCGCTGCACATGACGCCGTCCAGGTGGTCGATCTCGTGCTGGAGGAGCTCACTCATGTCGTCCCGGAACTCCTCGACGTGACTCCCACCGTCCTCGTCACGGTACTCCACCGTGATGATCCTGTGCCTAGGTATCTTCACGAAGAACGCTGCCTCCAAGCTGAAGCAGCTGTCCCAGACCTCGAAGGTCTCCTCGCTCCGCCTCACAATCTCGGGGTTAACGAGATAGAAGCTCCGTTCAGACATCTGGACGTAGACCACCCTCTTCAGGTAGCCTAGCTGGGGGGCCGCAGCGGCTCGGCCCATCCCATACGACTCCTGAGCCCAAGTCAACGTGTCCTTGAGATCAGCCAGCACATCAGCGAGTTCAACGAAGTCCGTTACCGGCTCCGACGCCTCCCTCAGGGTAGGGTCCCCTAGAAGCAGGACCTCCTTTACGACCATAAATGGATGATGAGGCTCACATGTTGTAAACCTTACGCGTTGCTCAGGCACGGCTGCGGCCCGTGTAGCGCAAACGATAAACCCTCGCCGCCGTTCTCCATCACATGCCGCAGGCACCGTTCTACCAGCTGGACGCCTTCACCGCAGAGCCCTTCAAGGGCAACCCGGCCACCGTCTGCCTCATGCCCTGCAACCTTGGCGACGAAGTCTACCTCTCGATAGCAGGGGAGATGAACCTCTCGGAGACGGCGTTCCTCGAGGAGCAGGGCATGGACTACAGACTACGGTGGTTCACCCCCAAACGGGAGGTGCCCCTGTGCGGCCACGCCACCCTTGCCGCGGCGTACCTCCTCTTCACGAGGCTCGGCTACGTGGGAGACACGGTGACGTTCCACACTCTCGCGGGGAAGCTCTGCGTGTATAGGGCCGGGGAGGGCGTGACCATGGACTTCCCGCGGAACGACCCCTACCCAGTGAAGCCCATAATGGGCGTACTGGACGGCCTGGGCCTGTCTAGCTTCAAAGACTTCCAGTACAGCAACACGAACCAGAAGATCGTCGTCGAGCTCCGCGACGAAGGCGAGGTCAGGGATGTGTCGCCTGACTTCTAGGCTCTGCTGAGGGTCGAGAACATGCTGGACTGGAGAGGAGTCGGCGTCACTGTGGTTGGGACCAGCCACGACTTCGTGTCGAGGTACTTCGACCCCTAGATGGGGGTCAACGAGGACCCAGTCACCGGGAGCGCCCACACCGTCCTAGGGCCATACTGGGCGGCCAAGCTGGGGCAGAACAGGCTTACCGCCTACAGGCGTCCGAGAGAGGCGGCGAGGTGCTGGTGGAGGTGACCCCCGATCGGGTCAACCTCACGGGCCGGTCAGTGCTGGTGGCTGAGGGCAAACTCCACTACTAGAGACGCATGGGCGTCACGGGCCCGGCGGGGCGACTGCCTTAGGATTTAGCGAGTCTAAGCCCTGTCTTCAAGGCCGCGTACAACACGCTCAGCCCCAGAAACACCAGGGTCAGGTTGGACACCAGTCTGAGCTCTGTCGCCAAGGGCATCTTCATGCCGAGAGACTTCCTGTACGTGGTGAAAACATAGTTCAACGCGATGTAGAGGCCGTTCACGAAGCCGGTGCCGGTGAAGATGAGCAGCGTCTTCCCCCACAGCCTCCTCTCCTCGGTGAGGTCCGGTCCCGCCAACCCCCCGACGGGGGCGGCCTGGGGCTGTAAACCTTCAACCTCGTCGTACATGTCCTGGGCCCCCCCTTGGAATGTTGCCTGCGGCTCCGGCGCCTCTGGCTTCTTCCGCCCAGGGAGGCGGCCTCTGAGCCCCGACAGGAACCCGAGGTTTATCTTCTTCAGGAAGCCGAGCCTGGAACGCGGCCTCGGCGCCTCGTCGTAGTCGGTCTCGTAGTCGGTTTCGTAGTCGGATATGTCTCTATAGTTACTTCTGGGCTTCGCGGCGCCGCGGTTCATGAAGATTATCAGGAGCGCCATCCAGAAGGGTATCAGCCCACCGATTATGAGCACCCAGTTCAACCTGATCAAAGAGGTTTCCTATTCGGGTGCTTAAACCGTATATGGAACCTTAATAACGAAAAACGGGGCAGGGACCTACTCTGCTTCCGCCTCCACGGTCTCCATCTCTACGGCCTCCCCCTCCGTTAACACCCTCTTGGCGAGGGCGGGGCCCAATATGCCACTGAAGAGTATGGTTCCGAGGACTATGGGCATGCACAGGTCAGGGTATATCTGGGGGTTCACGAAGTGAGTGCGGCCGGGGTCGAATATCTGGGGCAGCTGCGACATGACGAAAGCGGGGAGCCCTGAGGCGTATACGACTTGGGACAGCACCCTCTCCTCCCTCGTGAAGCTGAAGGGCCCGCTCAGCGCGGCCACTATCATGTACCTCATGGCGATCTGTAGTATCACGAGGCCGAAGCCTATGAAGGCGTACCTGACCGAGAGGCTAACCACGACGCCGATGTAGACGAAGAAGAAGCTCTTGACGAAGAAGGTCACCTCATCGTGGAACTCCCTGAGCCTCTTCTTGTTGATGAGTACCCTGTCGCCGCGGCCCAACCGTTCCATGATATACCTGTAGTTGGTTACTGCGAGGCCGAAGGTGAGGGCCGTCACGGCGCCGCCGCCCTCCCCCGCCCACTGCTCGCTCATTATGTAGAGGGGCAGCAGAACAGCCAAGGTGATCATGTAGGTGTACTGCCTAGTCCTCAGTCGGTCTAAGACCTTGGCCCAGACGACGCCCACGACCAGGCCCATCGCGGAGGAGAGCATGAACGTTGTGAGTAGGTCCTTCACCGTGTCGCGTATGGTGAACTCGGGCTGCAGTATCATCTTGATGAGGGTTATCGACGAGATTATGCAGACGGGGTCGGAGATGATTGACTCCATGGTGAGTAGCACCCGGGTGCTGTCCAGGTTGGGCAGGGTGCCGCCTATGCTGCTCAGTATGCCGTAGACCGCCACCGTGCTGGTCCCACCGACCATGGCGCCCAGGAGCATTCCCTGGAGGAACGATAGCTCAGGTACCAGGAAGTAGGCAGTCAGGGTGCCGATGAGGAGTATGGAGCCCATTATGGAGGCGACGGAGAGGACCATGGCCTTCCCCATGGAGCCGAGGAGCATCACTATGTCCACGTTGATGCCCGCCTCGAAGAGTATTATGCTCAGCGCGATCACGCTCATGAGGGGCGCCAGCTGGTTGAAGAGGCCCTTGTCCACGTAGCCGAGGACGGGGCCCATGAGCACCCCGAAGCCCATGAGCCAGATGACGTCCGGTATCTTGGTCTTGGAGTAGATGAGGCCGCTGATATAGCTCACCAGTATGGTCAGGGATACGAGTATGAGGAGGTTCTCGACGTTCATGTTGTCCCTACCCTAGTACGCCCTGACTCCTCCCCCGTGCAGGAACTCCCCCGAGGGTGGTTCATCCAGCGAGAAGACAAAGACGCCTACATTCGTGCCTTTAAAGCCCAAAGCTAGCACGCTTCTGGCTACAGGCAGATGCGATGACAATATAAGCTTATTGAAGGGCGTCGATCCCTCATAAAAACCCGAAAACGGACGCCGTTTTACGCTGATCTAGGATTCGTCAAAGCAGCTATACGATGGTGACGAGGAAGGGAAGCGTATGCACAACGCGTTTTGAGGGTTGGTGGGGCCGGAAGGACTTGAACCCTCGGCATTTGGGTTTCTCCGCTCCAGAAACTCTTCATCCCCCGGAGGGTCAGTCAAGCCTGTTGTAATTTCTGGAGCCCAACGTCATAGCCACTAGACCACGGCCCCGCCAAAACACAGCACTCTTTTTCACCATATAAATCTACCCCCAGCCACACAACCCATAAACGGGTACAGCCACGACACGATCTCCTAGTGACTCTTCTCTTCAAGAGACCGCTACTCATCAAGGTCCTCAGCGGCGAGAAAACGCAGACAAGACGACCACGCCGCCCCAACGTCAAATTAGGCGGCGAGTACCGGCTCAAGAAGGGGTACAGCTGGCTCCAGACCCGCATCACCGTCACCGGCCTGGACAGGCAGCGCCTGGGAGACATCACCCCCGAGGAAATCAGGAGGGAGGGGTTCCGCAGCCTCGAGGAATTCAAGGCCGCGTGGACCAGCATCTACGGCGGCTGGGACCCGGATCAGGTCGTCTGGGTCGTGGACTTCATGTTGACCGAAACGTTTAAAGAAAAGCCATGAGGCAAATAGTTGGGTAACCGGCCAAAGGGCGTGGGACCCACCCGAACCCATTCCGAACTCGGAAGTTAAACCACGCTCCGTTTACGGCATTAGTGATGTCTTCGGCTTCGCGAAACCGTGAAAGCTGGTGGCCCACCTTCTAAAAACCCAGACTCCATGAAACAAGGAAGAGGCTCCCCGTTAGGGGGAGGGGGATCAACTAAAAAAACGACGCCCCTTCCACCGAAAACAAAAACACATCCAAAAACGCTTATTCCATGTAACCAAGAATTTTAACCTTGGCCCAAAATTTTTTTCCCTTATCACAAGTAACCTGGCACAAACATCTAAAAAAGCCCCCAAA
>JAEHCT010000091.1 GCA_020697635.1 Candidatus Bathyarchaeota archaeon | reverse complement strand
CCTCGTTTACTTTCACGGATTTCAAAGGGCTGGGCAAGATGAGCAAGCTCGTGACAATAGAGATGATCGTCCGCGGCGATATCATAGAAAACGACGTGCTCCGTAAGTTCGCGGACAAGCTCAAACGGCAGAAGTTCTTGGCTGACTTCACGAGCACCATAGCCGTGCCGCCGTTCCTGGTGGCCTCCGAGAAGAACTACCCGAGCCTGGCGGTGCTCTACGGCACCGTGGAGCTGGAGAACATCTTCGAGATGAAGAACCTCATCGACCAGCTCGCGTCCGAGGAGAACCTGGACATAATTTCCTTCAAGCAGCTCTAGAGTGACCACGCGTGAACAGGAAACGAGTCGTCGTCCTCGCCGCCGTGATACTACTAAGCATGTTCGCGTACAACGCCACGGCGGAGACCCTCACCGAGGGTCAGCGCTCGGCCCTCGTGGTGCTCATCGTCGCGTCTGGACTCTGGACCACTGAGGCCGTGCCGCTGGCGGCCACCAGCATACTGATACCTCTTCTCCAGGCGTTCCTCGGGGTGCAGGGATTCGGGGCAGCCCTGGCACCGTTCTTCGACACCGTGGTAATGCTGCTACTGGGCGGCTTCATGCTGGCGGTGGCGGTCGAGAAGTGCGACCTAGACGAGTACTTCGCGTACCTCATCGTCTCCAGAGTCAAGGCGGGGGCCCGGACCGTGGTCCTCGCAGTCATGGTCACCGCCGGGTTCCTGAGCATGTGGATAAGCAACACCGCGTCCACGGCTCTCCTCATCACCATGGCGCTGAAAATCACAGAACGCGTTAGAGATGTAAAAGGCAACTTCAGCAAGATCGTGATACTCGGCATCGCGTACTCGTCCACGGCGGGGGGCCTCAGCACCCTGGTGGGCACCACCACCTGCGCCATGGCTGCGGCCAGCCTCAAGGAGCTCGTGGGCTACGAGATAAGCTTCCTCGGCTGGATGTTCTACGGGTTCCCCATAGCCGTCATACAGATACTCGTCATCTGGGTGGTGCTCTTCGCCATCTTCCCAACAGACGTCAAGGAAATACCGCCCCTGGAGAGGGCGAGCACCGAGCTCACACGGAGGCAGAGGCTCACCCTCTACGTGTTCGGGTTCGCCGTCCTCGCGTGGCTCACCGGGAGGCTCCCGGAGCCCGTTGCCAACCTCATAGGCTGGGGCGGCCACGGCTACAGCTCCGCCATAGTCGCAGCTCTAGTGATTGTGCTCCTCTACTTCCTCGACCTACTGGACGAGCAGGACATAAAGCAAGGGAAGTGGGACACCCTGCTGCTCATCGGCGGAGGCCTCAGCCTCGGCAACGCCCTGGACGTCTCAGGCCTCGTGAACGTCATAAGCGACATGCTGCTCAACTTCACCGGAGGCGGCTCCCCCCTCGTCACCATAGCGCTGGTGACCGTCGCGGGCCTGGGCATCAGCATCGTGGCGAGCAACACCGCCAGCGCCGGCATATTCCTCCCCATAGCCATAGGCCTCGGCCAGAAGACCGGATTCAGCCCCGTCATCCTCGCCGTCGCAGTCGGCATCAGCACGAGCCTAGACTTCATGCTCCCGGTGGGGACGCCGCCCAACGCCATAGCCTACAGCACGGGAAAGGTGTCCATGCCTGAGATGATCAAGGCGGGCGTCCTGCTGGACATCACTGGGGCACTGCTCACCATACTCATGGCGTACCTGGTCTGGCCCTACCTAGTGTAGAGCCGTTTTTCTGGCCCAGAGCGCCAGCCGCCGTAAACTGGGTTTGTCGGCTAATCGACTTTGACGCCGAACATCAGCACCAGTATAGAAGCCAAGTAGGCTGCGAAGCTGACCATGAATATGGTGTACATCCCTAGGCTGTCAGCGATGAACGCCGCCATCATCGGGGCGATGGCGCCCATGACGCTGCCAGGCAGGAAATACAGCGCGAACCCGAGGCCCCTCTGCCTACCGGGCGAAAGCTTCGCCATGATGCTGCTGTTGGACGCCATGCCTAGGAAGTTGAAGAATCCGTGGCCCAGGTACAGTAGGGTGAAGGGCAGGACGCCTCCCACGATGAAGGCGAGTATGTAGCACGCGTAGCTCGCCGCGAGCACGGTCATGGTCCACCTCTTGTCGCCGTACTTGGCGGCGAGGAACCCGCCGATCGGGGCCGCGACTATCCCCATGATGTAGCTACCGCCCAGTATCAGGCTCGCGTACCCGAACTCCCAGCCCTTGGTCTCAACGAGGTACACGTTGAGGAAGCTGTTGGTCATGCCGGACGCTATCATCCTGGCGCCGCTGAACACCATGAAGAAAACGAGGCTCGTCGTGAGCAGGCTGCTGGCCGGCTCCTGCTCGGTCTTCTCCGCGTCGCTGAGCACCACGTCCTCTGTCGGTTCCTCTCTTATCCTCAGTATCATGGCGATACCCAGGAGTAGAGGGAAGAACCAGAACAGGTAGACCTGCCTCCACTGGAACCCCAGGTAGATGAGTACGGCGAGGCTTATGGGGCCTATGGCCATCCCGAGGGTGCCGCCGGCCCCCTGTATACCGAGGGCCTTGCTCCTGTCCTTGGGCTTGAAGCTCCTGGAGACGAAGCTGTAGCCCGCGGGGTGGTAGACGGTGGTGTTTAGGTAGAGGAGGCTCACGGCGACTATGAGCATCGTCGGGCTGTTGGTGGCACTCGCGGTCAAGGCGCCGACGCAGGCCACACCCATGGCCAGTAAGAGCATCTTCTTGCTGCCGACCCTGTCGCTTAGAAGCCCCGCGGGTATGGTGAGGAGCGCCTGGCAGAGGTTGGGTATCGACGCTATGATGCCTATCTGCTGATTGGTGAGCATGAACTCCTCCCGCAGCACCGGGAACAGAGCCGTGTGGATGTTCTGGAAGCTGTGGGTCATTGTGTGGGTCAGCATCATCACTATGAGGCTGTAGCTGAGAAGCCTCGTCTGACTGTCTGCCTGCGGATCGTCCAACGGTTTCACCGAATGACTACCATAGCCATCGCGATCCCATATCAACCTAACGCTTAAACAACGCCGCACCGCTCCTATAGCCATGATCACCCGGGAAGAATGCATCGACCTCGTTAAGCGTAACGTGAAGAACAGGAACCTCGTGAACCACATGATAGCCGTGGGCGCCATTATGAGGGGCATGGCCGAGCGGTTCGGCGAGGACCAGGACCTATGGGAGGCGGTGGGCATACTCCACGACGTGGACTACGAGGCCTTCGGCGACGACTTCAGCAGGCACGGCGCCGTTTCAGCCGACATGGTGCAGGACCTCCTGCCCGAGGAAGCCGTGAACGCCGTCAGGCGCCACAACCCACTGACAGGGCATGAACCTGAGACGAGGTTCGACATATCGCTCCTGGCCGCCGACGGCATCTCGGGGATGATAGTGGCAAACGCACTGGTGCGGCCTACCAAGCTTGACGGGATGAAGGCGAAGAGCATCAAGAAACGGATGAAGGACAAATCCTTCGCACGCCAGGTGAACCGCGAGAACATCATGAGGTGCGAGGAGATAGGACTGCCTTTCAGCGAATTCGCGCAGATAGCCGTCAAGGCCATGCAGGGCGTCGCAGACGAGATAGGGATGAGCTAGAATGGTGGACCCAGAGGTACAGAGGAACAGGATCACAAGGATCATCGCGGCGACCAGGTTCCCCTTCGTGGACCAGCCGGAGACCAGCTGGCCCAACTGCTACAATACTATAGTCAACGACGAGACGAAAAGGTTCGGGCTGCTGAGCCCATGGGGCGAGGTGGTCTACCCCAGCGTCGTCATACTGAACTGCGACGGCGGCGTCCAGGAGCTGGGCATTGTGGAGCGGGCCGAGGAAGTCAACGAGGCACGAGCCAGGCTCTGGCGGTTCCTCAGCGACAGCGCCAGCGTGGGCCGCCGAGTCAAGAAGCTATTCATATACGTGCCCCACGGCATAGAGGACAAGGCGCTGGGGATACTGGAGGGCGACGACATCGAGTACGACGGCCTCCGCGGCTACGGCGTCGTGGACGGCTGGCTCAAGATCTACCCCATAACGACACATGACGACCCCTACGACCACAGGTAACGGGGTCTATACTCAAATTTTAGAAAAGTTAGGCTTTGTAGACGGTCTTCCCGCCTAGGAACGTGCGGAGCACCTCTGTGTCCCGGATGTCGTCAACTGGGCACGTCATTATGTTCCTGTCTAGGATGACCATGTCGGCATGCTTCCCCGGCTCTAGGCTTCCCTTGGCGCCTTCCTCGAAGGTCAGGTAGGCTCCGTTTATGGTGTACATCCGTATTGCTTCCTCGCGTGTGACGCACTGCTCGGTGCCCATCTGGGTGCCCTTCACTTCGGTGCGCCTAGCGATGCTTGCCCATAGGCTCGGGAATGGCGTGTACGGCGTCACCGGGCTGTCGGTGCCTGCTGCCATCATTATGCCTTGGTCTATCCACGCCCTGTGGGGCTTGAGCCACTTGCTGCGCGTGTCCCCTACGTTCTCGTGGTAGCTGTCCCCCAGGTAGTAGAGGAAGCTGGGCTGGCTCGCCACCTGGACGCCTAGTATGCGGCACGTCTCGAAGTTTTCGTCGGTGGGCTGGTAGGCGTGGATGAGGTAGAACCGGCGGCCCTTTATGGGCTTGACCTCGTCGGTCTTCCTGTACGCCTCCAGCACTATGTCCATGGCTTTGCCTCCGGCGCAGTGGATGCCGGCGAGCATGCCTCGCCTGTTGGCTGCGTCCACGAGCATCTGGAGATGCTCCACGGGGAGAGTAAGAAGCCCGTAGTCGTCCTGGTCGCCTTCGTAGTGCTCCCTGAGCAGCGCGGTTCTCCCGCCTATGCCGCCGTCGATGAACAGCTTCAACCCCTGGAACCTGAGGAGGTCGTCGCCCATCCCCGTGATCATGGGGAAGCTCTCGACCCGCCTCACGCTCTCGTCGATGGTGTCTCCCTGCTGTACGCCGCGGAGCATCATGTTGGTCCGTACGGTGAGCTCCCCCGCCTCCCTGAGGAGCTGGTAGGCCACCATCTCGTCCTCGGTGTTCCCCGGGTCTATTACGCTGGTGATGCCGACCATGTTGAGCGCCTTGAACGCGGCCCTTATGGCGTCCATGGTCTCGGGTATCCCGGTCTCGGGGATGTGCCTCCTCACGAGGTTCATGGCGGGGCCCTCCTCCAGCATGCCCGTGGGCTCGCCTTCCAGGTTACGCACTATCTTCCCGCCGAGGGGGTCAGGGGTGTCCTTGGTTATTCCCCCGATCTCCAGCGCGGCGCTGTTGGCCACGAGGAGATGGCCGCAGGTCCTGGTGAGGACCACGGGGTTGTCGGGAGACGTCTCGTCCAGGTCCCACCTCGACGGGTTCCTGTGCTCCGCCAGCTTGGCCTGGTCCCAGCCCCTGCCCAGTATCCACTCCCCGGGCTTCGCGTCCCCCGCCTTCTCGGCGACGGCCTTCTTCATGTCCTCTATGCTCATCATGGGCGGGGTCCTGCAGTTTATCATCTGCAGTGCCGTACCTGTGCCTACGACGTGTATGTGGCTGTCGTAGAGCCCTGGCATCACTGTCTTCCCTTCGAGGTCTATGACCTCTGTGGGGCGTCCCTTCAGCTTCTCGATCTCCTCTGAAGAACCGACTGCCATGACCCTGCCGTCCTTGACGGCCACCGCCTCGGCGACGGTGAACTCTTCGTCCACGGTGAGAACCTTGCCGTTGAGCAGAACCAGGTCTGCCTCGCATGGGTTAGCAGACATTTTTATCACACGATACAATCGTCCCGGCGATATAACAGTATTCAGCCGAGGAGGATGGTTATCTCATACACCAAGAGCTCTGGGACCAGTCTCCTCCCCATCCTGACCAGGCTGATGAGACCCAGGGACTCCAGGGTCTTGAGGTCGTTGTACACGTTCTTAACGTCTCTATCGATTGCGGCGGCGAGCTCGTTTATGGAGGATGCGTGGCCCTCTATGAGGTGGTCCAGCAGCATGAGCCTCTTGGG
>JAEHCT010000090.1 GCA_020697635.1 Candidatus Bathyarchaeota archaeon | reverse complement strand
TCGCCGAACATCACTGTCTTCGGCTGGATCCCCAAGAGAAGCACGGTGATCCCTAGGCTCATCTCGATGTAGCTGATGAAGATGTTCAGCGGCAGGCTGTGGGTCGAGATGGCCTGCCCGCCTATGTGCTCGGAGTCGATGAGCCTGGTCTCCCCCGGCAGGCCCCTGAAGTTGGCGGCGTCCAGCAGCAGCACGTGTGTCGGTTCGTAGCTCTCCACCTTGCCGGTGAACGCCTCGGGGACCGTCTCGGTGTTCAGAAGCATGACGCCGGTGAGTCCTATCTCCTCGAGGCGTTCGATGATCTTCACACCGACGCCGTCGTCGCCCCGCATAGGATTGCCGATGCCCACTAGGACGACGCGCCTCTCGTCTTCCCCGAAGTACTCCCTGAGTCCCTTCTCCAGAGCCATGACACAAATGTTGGGGATTACGCGGCTAAAAACGATATGCAAGGGTCTCGGCGTCCATACTGTTTGCCTGAGAAAAGTCTCGGTGACCAGTGCTCACCCAAGGGTGTATGGTTGAGGAATAATTGCTTAAAGTTGGGAGGCTACCTCGTCTCTGAACCGGGCGAGCATCTCCACATTCTCTTCCATGGTTTTGCTCGGCCTGACGTTGATGACGCTCATCTTCATGCCCTGGTCCATGGCTCGGCGCCACTTCTCGACGAGCGCCTCAGGGGTCCCTATGAAGTCGTGCCCCCTTGCCTCTGCCGGGTCGGTGCCTCGATCGGCCCACTTCCTGAGGGTGGCCTCGTACTCCTCGTCGTCCTTCATCAGGTAGACGCTCGGCGCGAAGCCGCTGATGTAGACGTCGTCCACAGACTTGCCCAGCCTCTCCAGGGCCGCGTGGTAGTGACCCAGTATCCTGTCGATGTTCTTGAGGTTGCCAGAGGCGTTGATGCCGTCGGCGTACTTGGCCGTTACAACGATGAGCCTAGGCTGACGGGCCCCGACCGAGACCCTGAAGGGTCTCTGCACCGGTTGGGGTATGTTGATGGCGTCGCGTAGCGTCCAGTACCTGCCCTCGTAGCTGAACACCTCGTTGTGGAGCATTCCCTCGAGTATCTCGACGGACTCCTTGAGCCTGGTGACCCGCTCCCCCGCGCTGGGCATGCCTCGTCCCTTCTCCATGAGGTCGTAGCCCAGGTACTCGGGCTCGTTCCAGCCTGCGCCCAGTATGAGCTCGTAGCGGCCTCCGGTCATGACGTCCAGCGCCGTGGCCGACTTGGCGAGGTACGCGGGGTTCCTCAGGCTGTTGAAGAGGGTTATGTGGCCCAGGCGTATCCTGCTTGTCTGGACCCCTATCCCGGACATGGCGGTCCACGCCTCCAGGTAGGGCTCCCTGCCGTCGGGGAGGCCGTGGACGTGGTCGTTGAGGAAGACGCCGTAGTAGTCTAGCTCCTCTGCGGCCTCGGCCAGCTCGAGCATCTTGTCGTATGTCTCGGCTGACCTGATGTAGACTCCGAATCTCATGGGGACAAGAGACAGACTACTCCATTTAAACCTCGGGGTGGCTGTCTCGGGCACGCGTGGGAGGCGGGGGCTGGTGTGTTAGCCAACCTTTATTTGACCGCCGCCCCGTCTATTTGGTTCTAGGAGATTCCGCGTTTGAGTAGAACCAAGCTACCATTCAGGTCCCCGGTGTTCTACGGCTGGATCATGGTCCTGGTCTCCAGCCTCATCATCTTCTTCAGCGGACCCGGACAGACCTACAGCGTAAGCGTCTTCATAGACAGCTACATCAACGAGTACGGCTGGAGCCGCAGCGTAGTCTCAGGCATGTACAGCGTAGGCACATTCTGTGCAGGGATGCTCATGGCCTTCGTCGGGAGGCTCTTCGACAAGGTCGGCCACAGAAAGATGACCGCCATAATCGCCCTGATGTTCGGGGTAGCCTGCGTCTGGATGAGCCTCGTGAGCACGGTGCCCATGCTTCTTATCGGCTTCTTCCTCGTGAGGCTCCTAGGCCAGGGCTCCATGAGCCTTAGCAGCGTGACTCTGCCACCCCAGTGGTTCATAAAGAGGAGAGGGGTCGCCATCAGCGTCGTCAGCATAGGGGGAGGGCTGAGCCTGGCGATCCTGCCGCCTCTCAACACCTGGATCATCCAGAACTACGGCTGGAGGATGAGCTGGTGGACGTGGGCGGTGCTGCTGTGGGTCGTCATGGCGCCTTTGAGTTACCTCCTTATCAGGGACACCCCGGAGGAGGTCGGGCTCCTGCCCGACAACGAGGAAGCCCCGGAGATCACAGAGGTGGAGAATACGTTAGTCGAGGACTCATGGACCCTACGGGAAGCTATGAGGACCCGGGCCTTCTGGTGCATCATATACACGACGGTGGTCCCGTCGGCGATAATAACGGGGCTCGTGTTCCACCAGATAAGCATACTCGCCCAAGCCGGACTGGACCCTGGGACGGCTGCGCTGATCAGCAGCCTCATGAGCGTCGTGCGCCTACCCGTAGCTCTTCTAGCGGGGCCTGTCGCGGACAGGGTCCAGATGAGGTACCTCGTCGCGTTCAGCCAGGCGCTGATGCTCGGCTCCATGGTGGCACTGTACATGGCGGACAGCGTGACGCTGGTCATGGTTTACGGGGTGCTCGTGGGGGTTCAGATGGCGCTGCAGGGGATAGTGGGCGGAGTGATCTGGCCGGACTATTTCGGGAGAAGACACCTGAGCACCATCAGGGGCGTCACCATGATGGCGGGGGTGATTGGCTCGGCGCTGGGTCCCCTGCCCTACGGCGTCGCGTACGACATGTTCGGAGGGTACAGCGAGGCTCTTCTCGCGTCCATCGCTTTCCCCGTGGTAGGAGTCATAGCGGGTTTGCTGGCCGTGAAGCCCCGGAGACTGCCGTGAACCCGTTTTATAAAGTTTAAATGGGGTTCTCCATTGGTGTATCTAAGGTATCTATGAGTAATCGCCTAGGGTTCTCAAATCGTTTCATAGCAGTCATGGCGCTGACGGTGCTTGTGCTCCTATTACCCACTCCGGCTGGCCTGACTGTTGAGGGAAAACGGGCACTAGCCGCCTTCGTGTTCACGGGGACCATCTTCGCGCTTCAGCCCATACCGCTGCCCTTCGCGGGGCTCATCGTACCGGTGATGCTGGTGGCTCTCGGCCTAGCGAACGCCACTCAGGCCTTCGAGACCCTGTCCAGACCCATCATCATACTTATCCTCGGCAGCCTGTTCCTGGCGGAGGCTCTGAGGAAGCACGGGATAACGAGGAGGCTGGCGCTCCTGTCCATAGTAACCTCGGGGGGACGCGTGGATAGGCTTCTCCTCGGCCTCATGGCGTTGGCCGCGCTTCTATCCATGTGGATGGAGAACACCGCGACGGCCGCGGTGCTTATACCGGTGACCCTCACCATCTCCAGCCAAGTCCCGGACAAGGAGCAGTCGAAGGAGCTGCTGGTTCTCCTGGTGCTGGGCATCGCCTACGCCGCCAGCGTCGGCGGGATGGCTACGATCACCGGATCCGCATCCAACGCGGTGGCGTCCGAGTTCCTCGCAGAGATCAGTGTCTGGAGGTTCATCGACTGGATGAAGTACGGCCTAATGGCGCTGATATTCGTGTTCCCAGCCACCTGGTGGACGTTGATGAGGGTAGTGAAAGTCTCCTTGAAGGAGCTGGACATCGAGGCGACGCGCAGAGAGCTTGAGAACTTGGGCGAGATGCGGGGCGTTGAGAGGGAGGTTCTGGTGGTTCTTGGGATCACCATATTGATGTGGATGGGGGGCGCCTTCATCGAGGACGCCATGGGGCTGCCGTCTACGTTCCTCTCCCCGGCAGTCGTCGGGGTGATCGCGGCGTCCTACATGGCTCTTCGGGGCATAATTCAGTGGGAGGACGTGAAGGGCGTCAGCTGGGGCATGTTCTTCGCCATCGCCGCCGGGCTGGCGCTCGGGGAGGCGCTGAAGAGGTCGGGCGCGACTACCTGGCTCACAGGCATCTCTTCGCCTCTGCTAAGCGGGACGCCGTATATCTTCGCGCTGGTCGTCGTCGTGTTCGCGTCGGCTCTCCTCACCAACGTGGTGAACAACGCCACCGTGGCGGCTGTGTTTGTACCTATAATGATCGACTTGGCCGCAACCGATCCTGCTTTTAACTCCGTCAGACTCGTGCTTCCCCTCACCATGGCCACCACCTTCGGCTACGCGCTGCCCTCGGCATCCGGGAGGATGGCGCTCATCTCGGCGACGGGCATCGTCGAGTCTAGAGACATGATAAGATACGGGATGCTCATGACGGTCGTCAGCTCCGTGATACTCATCGCATTATTCTACCTGTTAGGCATGGTCAACCTGATATGATTGGCTGAGTGATCAAGATTTATAGAAGATACCACGAGTTGAGTAGGTGTATGCGAGTCCTCGTCGTCGGCGCCGGAATGGTGGGAGCCAGAGTTCTTACACAGCTGAAGAAAAACCCCAGGATAGAGGTGGTCACCGTTGACCCTCGGGATAGGCCCTACGCCGTCGAGCAGGGCATAATCGAAGACGTGGACTACCACGCGGAGCTTAACACGGTCGAGCTGAAGGAGACGCTTAGCAAGGTGAGGCCAGACCTAGTCTTGGTGACCACCTCCAAGGAGGACATCGCGAGAACCGGTGTCCCTGGGCTCGAGGTGCTGGTAACCGCGCTACGAAACGAGCTTGAGGCCACAGCAGAGGTACCCATAATCACGGTAGCTCGTATAGGCGAATAAAGAGGTTAGCCGAAGAAGCGTCCCATGACGTAGGCGCCTAAGAACATGGCAGCCATTCCGAGGAGCACCGGTAGGTTACCTATACCCAGACTGGATAAAGCCGAGCCGGGGCACTGCCCACTGAGCCCCCAGCCGACGCCGAATATCGCGGCTCCAATGAGGGTGTTTCTGCTGAGCGCCCTAGTACGGGGTTTGAACTCACCGCCTAGGACCGGCTTCTCAACAAACCTTGGCACGACGTTAATCGCCACGAAGGTAACCCCTGTGGCGGCGCCCATCAGCACGACAAGGCCGATATCTTTTAGCTGGAGGAAGCTGAGCACGATCTCCGGCTTGGACATGCCTCCCACCGCTAAGCCGAACCCGAATACTATGCCCCCAATGAAGAGCACGATGTTCCTATTGTTCATGGCACGACCCCCAGCATCAGCATCAGGTTAGCCGTGATCACGCCGACCACGATGAATGTTACCACGGCGAAGAGAGATGTCGTTGATAGAGACGCTATTCCGCTTATGCCGTGACCCGAAGTGCAGCCGCTAGAAAGCCTCGTGCCGAACCCCACGAGGAAGCCTCCGAGCAGGAGCCTCCACCACGGAACTGACGTGGTCCAGAAGCCGTCAGGCGAGATAGTCACCGTGTAAACCAGTGCGCCAAGTATCACACCCGCCGCGAAGTAGAGCCGCCACTCCCGTGATTCGAGATAGGTTTTCCTGTTGAAGAAGGGCACCTTCGAGAAGTATGATAAAGTGGAGCTGAATAGGCTGCTCTGGGTGGCGTGCTGGCCTGTCATTATGTAGACGAACGAGACGGCTAGCCCGATTATTATTCCGCCAAATATGTAAGACATGACTCCAAGAGGAAACATATGCGTTCAATTGAACCGAGAGGTAAAAACCTTCACCTTCTTCTAAGATTCACAGGACTGAAGAAGCTCGTTTATCCTAGTAGCAGCTTCTTCAAGTGGCAAGTACCCAACTATCTCGCCAACCTCGCCACCAAGGCAGAAAACCTTCGTCGTAGGTGTCTTCTCCACTTTCATGTCCTCGGCGAGTCGCAGGTTCTCTAGAGTCTTAAGCATGTTCATCCTGAAGAACCGAACGTTTCCTTCGATTACTTCTGGCAGCTTCTCGTAGACGGGGTTGAATCTTCTGCACTGGTCGCAGGACCTAACCCAGAATTCCAACACGACTGGAACATCCGAACCCATGATGCTCTCGTCGAAGGCGTGGGCCTCGATATCGGTTATGTCTGCCAAAGCAT
>JAEHCT010000089.1 GCA_020697635.1 Candidatus Bathyarchaeota archaeon | reverse complement strand
GGAAAGATACTGCACCTCGGGTTCAGCACCCACAACCTGGAGGTCGCGCTCATGGGGGTGGAGTCCGGACTCTTCGAGACCGTTCAGTTCCCGTTCAACTTCATCGCCAGGGAGGCTGCGAACGCGCTCATCGCACGAGCCGAGGAATGTGACGTCGGGTTCATAGGGATGAAGCCGTTCGCAGGCGGAAACATCACAGACGCTAGGCTCGCCATCGGGTACGTGCTTCACCACGGTAGTGTGGTGCCTGACCCGGGAGTGGAGAGGGTGGAGGAGATCGAAGAGATAGTTGGCCTCGTGGATGGAGGCATCAGTCTCACGGAAGACGACTGGGCGAGGATGAACGCCATCCGTGACGAACTCGGCAGCAGGTTCTGCCGCCAGTGCATGTACTGCATGCCCTGCCCTCAAGGCGTGGAGATCTGGCTCCTCACCTACATGAAAAACCTGTTCAGACTCTGGCCCCGTGACAGGGTGATCCAGGCGTTCGGGGACCGCGCCGAAACCGCCCAGAATTGCATACGGTGCGGCGAGTGCGAGGAGAGGTGCCCCTACCAGCTGCCCATCAGGGAGCTCATACAGGAGAACTATGAGTTCTACAAGAAAGAAGTCGGGCGGGACAGTTAGAAGTGAAGATAGGTTTCCAGCTCCCCTACTTCGACTGGCCCGGAGCCCCGTTGACCACGGCGTCTAAGCTGAAGGAGATCGTGGAGGCCGTCGAGGAGGCGGGGTTCTCGAGCTTCTGGGTCATGGACCATCTTTTCCAGATAGGCGGCGCCTTCGGGGTGAAGGACGCGCCGCTGCCTGAAGCCTACACCACACTCAGCAACGTTGCGGGGCTCACGGAGAGCATCAAGCTTGGCGTCCTCGTCACCAACAACGTCCTCAGGCACCCCGGCGTCCTCGTGAAGATGGTGACGACGCTGGACGTGCTGTCGGGGGGCAGGATGTACCTCGGTATAGGGCCAGGGGGCATGGTGGAGAGGGAGATCGTGGGGTACGGCGTGCACCGCCCGCCGCTGCGGGAACGTATCTCGCGCCTCGAGGAGGCCCTGCAGATAGCCCACCACATGTGGAGGGACGACAGGTCAACCTTCGAGGGCAGGTACTACACGCTGGAGGAGCCTATCTGCAGCCCCCAGCCCATCAGCAGGCCCCACCCGCCCATACTCATAGGCATGTGGAGGGGAGGCCCTAGGATGCTCAGGATAGCTGCCCGGTACGCGGACGCTGTGAACCTCCAGTTCGGGTCTCCTCTACCCGAGTTCCAGGACTGGATGCACGAGAAATACGAGGAGCGCAGGGAGCTCATCCCCGACAGGCTGGACAAGCTTAGGCGCCTCTGCGAAAAATATGGGCGCGACTATGACGGCATAGAGAAGACCATCCTCGGAACGGTGAGGATAGCGCCTGACGCCATGACCGCGGAGGACGTGCTGGGCATCTGCGTAGAGCTGGGTGAGCTCGGGATAGAGCAAGTCATCCTAAACATGCTCAACAGCCACGAGATAGCGCCCATCGAGACGATAGGGGACGAGGTCATCCCCGAGGTAGCGACGCTTTGAGGTAGAAGGATGAAGGAAGAGAAGGCCAGCGTTCTCGGAGTCGTGGGGAGCCCACGGAGAGGAGGCAACACAGAGACCCTGGTGGACGAGGTGCTGAGGGGAGCCATGGAGGCGGGAGGCCACACGGAGAAGGCCTTCCTCAGCGAGATGAACATCAAGCCCTGCAGGGCGTGCGACGCGTGCAGCCGCGTGGGCCACTGCGTGATCGAGGACGACATGGTTGCGCTGCTTGAGAAAATGAAGGGGAGCCATGTCTGGGTACTGGGGACGCCCGTATACTGGTGGGGCCCCACCGCCCAGATGAAGGCTTTCATCGACCGGTGGTACGGCATAGACAGAGCCGTCTTCAGGGGACGCGGCGTGGTGCTGGTGGTACCTTCAGGCGGCGGCTCCAGCTACGCTAGGCAGACCGTCGAGATGCTTGAGTCCATCGTACCCTACCTCGGGATGAGACGCATCGCCACGCTTCAGGCCCCCGGGACATCGGGGCCCGGCTCAGTGAAACAGGATAGGGCGCTCATGAGCAGGGCATGGAAAACTGGCCGAGACGCGGTGAAGGGCAAATGAAGATAGGGCTACAGATCCCCCGATTCCACTGGCCCGGGAGCCCCAGGAACATCGGCACAAAGCTCGCTGAGATAGCTGGGGCTGCGGACGACGCAGGCTTCGACAGCCTCTGGGTGATGGACCACTTCTACCAGGTGGGGCAGGGCTACGGGGCGCCGGAGGAGCCCATGCTGGAGGGGTACACTGCGCTCGCCTACATGGCCGCAGTGACCCGGAGAGTCAGGCTCGGCACCATGGTTACGGGGGCCTTCTACAGGCACCCCGGCGTCCTCATCAAAATGGTGACGACTCTGGATGTGCTCTCCGGCGGCAGAGGAATCCTCGGCATAGGGGCTGGGTGGTACAGGCAGGAGAGCCTGGGGATGGGAGTACCCTTCCCGCGGTCTCTTATGGAGCTTATGGGGCGCTTAGAGGAGACCCTCCAGATCGCCCACCACATGTGGAGAGACGACAGGTCGACATTCGAAGGCAGGTACTACAGGCTGGAGGAGCCTATCTGCAGCCCCCAGCCCATCAGCAGGCCGCACCCCTACATCTTGGTCGGTGGAGGAGGAGAGGAGAAGACCCTGCGCTACGTCGCGAGGTACGGTGACGCCTGCAACCTCCATCTCGGCGCCCACCCCAAGCTCAGGGGCTACACCCCGCGCTCCTACGAGAACTACAGGACACGAGCCGACAGGATCAGGCACAAGCTTGAGGTGCTAAGGAAGCACTGCGAGAGGGAGAAACGAGACTACGACGAGATCGACAAGTCGGTCCTCAGCCCCATGGAGGTCTCGCCGGAGGCGTTGACGCCGGGTGAGGCAGTCGAGATGTGCCGGGAGCTCGCCGAGATAGGCATCAACTACGTGATATTCAACATGCCCAACGACCACGAGATAACGTCCATCGAGGTAATCGGGGAAGAAGTAATTCCTCGTGTAGAAGACATGTGAGGCAATGGATTGAGTCAAGAGTATGAGCATGACCGGAGCCTGATCCTACCGACCCTCATAGCCTCGATCTCCTCCATCGACCCCCCGGGGCTAATCATCAGCATGAGCCTCATCGAGGTCGCCGCCGCCTTCGGCGTAAGCGTTGGCCTCGCAGGCCAGATCAGGTCCATCGGCTCCGTCCTCGCCATAGCCGTCGCCCTCGCCATGGGCGTCCTGAGCGTCCGTTACAGCTACAAGTCGCTGCTCCTCGCCGGGCTGCTCGTCAACTTTGCCGCGGTCTTGGGCTGCGCCTTCGCCCCCACCTTCAGCCTGCTCCTCGTCTGTTTCTCCGCGGTGGGCCTCGTCACCTCCCTCGTGACGCCTATGGTGTTCTCATTCATCGGCGAGACCTACACCGCGGAGAGGAGGCCCAAGGTGGTGGGGACCCTTGCGGCTGCGCGGACGGTTTCCTACCTCATGATGGTCCAGCTCATCGGATACGTGGTGGCGGGCTGGGGGTGGAGGCAGGCGTTCCTGTTCCTCGTAGCCCCAATGACTGCCTTAGGTCTACTCCTCTCCCAGAGGATTCTGCCCAACATACGTAGCGAGACGACGGCGAGCGGGGCGGACGTCCTTGAGGGCTACAGGGGCGTGTTTGCGTCGCGCTCCGCTTTGGCGTGCCTCCTCGGCAACCTGCTGGCGGGAGGCGCGTGGGTGGGGGGCGTCGTGGCGTACTCCGTGACATATCTGCGGGAGGCCTTCAAGCTGCCCCTCCCCGAGGCCTCTAGGATATTCTCGCTCCTAGTCGTGGGCGTGCTGGTGGGTAACTACGTCGGGGGGCTGTTCGCGAGGAGGCTGGGCGGCAAGAGGGTGATGGTGGCCAGCTCGTTCCTGACCGGCCTATTGATCATCGGCTACATGAACTCGCCCATCCTCACCTTCGCCGTCGCCCTTTCCGCGGTCATGAGTCTGACTGCCGGTGTGATCCTGACGTGCGCTAACACCCTGCTCCTCGTCCAAGTCCCCCGATACAGGGGCACCGTCACTTCGCTGAACTCGGCGGCTACCCAGCTGGGCCTGGCGTTGGGGGCGTCGCTTGGCGGCGTAATACTCGATGCCTCCGACTGGGGCGTCATGGGTCTAGTATACGGTGGGATGCACGTCGCCGCGGCGTTGATCTACCTCGTCGGCGTGAGGGACAGGGAAGAGCCCTGAGCTGATGTCTTAAAGAAAGATTGGAGCCTCGGGCGGGAATTGAACCCGCGACCAACAGCTTACAAGGCTGCCGCTCTGCCACTGAGCTACCAAGGCTCGCACCATGTAAAGCCGGGGATGCCAAATAAATTTTTGTCTAGCGCGGCTACCAGAAAAAATTGGAGGATAGATGAGAGCCCTTAGATGGCGCGTATCGGATCAGTATGCTTCGCCTGCCCACCATATATATCGGGGCGGCGTAGAGCAGAGTGGTGGCGAAGCCTTAGTTGATCCGGTTCACTGAACGAGTATACCTGGTTCTGTTACTCTTGTCCGCCCTGTGTCCACCCGTTGTGGCTTGGAACCCAGTCCTAGAAGACGCTGTGAACGTCGTCGAGATCGGGGGCGTCGAGGCGGTGTTCGTCAACAGCAGCCTCTACAGCCCCGACGCCGCCGAGGAGATAAGGGAGTGGGTTGACGGGGGCGCCCCCGTTGTCTTCTACGGGGACCAGCCTGAACGGCTCCTCGACGTCTACAGGCCCAGGATATACGTGGAGGGCTCATCTGGAGGGGGGTCGAGCCTCGTTGTGCTCGGGGTCATCGCCGCCCAGGGGAACGCATCCAACGAGTTTGTGCTCAGGGTGTTGGGCAGGTCGTTCACGGAGGACGCGCTTGAATATGCTTATGACTGGGTGGAAGACAGCCGAGGAGAACCGGTCGACGGCGGCCTGTCCGATAGATACGAGTCGGTGGGGACGCTCAGGGAGGTGGAGAGGCACGAGCCCTACGGCGTCCTCGAGTCCACCGTGGAGTTGGTTCGTGTGCTGGGTGACGGCTCAGAGACATACGACTGGTACGACGCCACGGTGACCCAGACCGTCTATCCGGGAAGGCATCTGGGAGACTCTGGCTGGGGCTGGAGCTGGCTGGAGTACAGGATGAACGGCACAGCGCCCGGGGCTAACGTCTACCTGACGGACTACGATCAGCCCCCTGCGGGGGAGCCGCCTGTCGGGCTGTTCAGCTTCCTCTGGAGGATAATGACGTTCAGGTGGGACGAGGCTTTCCCGTGGCTCAGAGAGGACCCGGTCGTCCAAGGAATGGACATGAGCGACTTCAGCGTGGAGCTGTTCATGGCGAGGTACGAGAACAGAGGCGACGCCGGCGCACCGTTCACGGTTCGGCACCACTATGTCCTACGTGTGGGGGAGGGCCAATCACCCGTTTTCTGGCACCAGACCCAGATCAAGTACATTAAGGGCATGACATTCAACGTCGAGAGGCACATAACGCCCCCGATCCTAGACGGCCTCGTAACCGTGAGCCCATAACGTACTTATCCCGCCAACCCGCTGAACGGGGAAATGTCAGTCAAAGTATCGCAGGTAGAGGGGATGAAGCTGAAGGCGGAGTACGACGGTCTCGAGGTGATTAGCGGCAGGGTCGACGAGGACTCCGCCCAAGAGGGCCTCAGCCCCGGGAAGCTGATGGCGGCGTCCCTCGGGATGTGCACCGGCATGCACGTGCTCTGGTACCTGAAGCGGCATGGCATCGAGCACAGCGGGTTCGAGATAAGCGTGGACACCGTTAACGAGAAGAACCCCAGCAGGTGCATCGAGTTCACCACCAGCGTCAAGCTGAAGGCCGAGCTAACTGATAGACAGAGGGAAGGCCTAGTGGCCGAGGCGAACAGGTGCTACGTCGGGAACACTTTGAAGGATGCGCCGGCGATAAACCTGAAGCTGGACTAGAACCTCTCACC
>JAEHCT010000088.1 GCA_020697635.1 Candidatus Bathyarchaeota archaeon | reverse complement strand
ACTTATTTTAGGCGTTTTATTGGAAGTTTAGTTAGTTTTGGTTGTTGTCTCTGGGTCTGCTTTTCACGGGTTCACCTTGTTTCTTCAAGTTACATGGAATAAGTAATTTCCTTGCTCTCATCATTTTGATAACAGCCGTTTGAGTTCATGCATACTATCGACGACGTAGTCGGGGTGTACCTCCATAAGCTGCTCCCGGGTGTGGTAGCCTGTCAATATACCCACCGTGTTGACTCCTGCCTCCACCCCCGCCTTGAGGCCGAACGTCGTGTCGTCCACGAACACCGCGTGCTCCTTCTCCACGCTGAGCCTTTCCAAGGTGTACAGGATCATGTCGGGGGCCGGCTTGGCGTTGAGAACGTCGAGGAAGCCCACGACGAGGTCGAAGACGTCGTCCAACCCCAGAAACTCCAGTATACGCTTCGCCTCGCTGCTGGTCTTGTTGGTGGCGACGCTCTGCCTGTAGCCTCTCTCCTTGAGGAGCCTCAGGGTCTCCTCTACGTCGGGGAGCAGCTTAGTCAATCGGGTGTCTGCCTTCTGGAAGTGGTGTATGTATCGTTCCCGGAGCTCCCATTCCTTGCCGCGGTGCTCCTCTGGCAGCGCCTCCTCCAGTATGTGTATGAGGCCGTGTCCCATCAGGGGCATCAGCTTGTCCTCCTCGTACTCCACACCGATCTCTTTCAACGTATGCTCGAAAGCCTCGACTATTGCCTCCGTGGAGTCTATGAGGACGCCGTCGAGGTCGTATATGATGAGTTGGACGTCCTGAAGCATACCCCAGATACGTCTCGGGGGCTTAAACCCGTTTCGCAGTCAAGTATATTAACCTCAGCTCCGGAGATCATACCGTCATTTCTAGGTGAACCAAGTGACTGAGTTGAACCAAGTCTGGAAGTGTGAGATCTGCGGAAACATCGTCGAGGTGCTCCACGCGGGCGCGGGGCAGCTTGTATGCTGCGGCCAGCCCATGAAGCTCATGGAGGCCAAGAGGACCGAGGAGGGCGGCTACGAGAAGCATCTCCCGGTGATCGAGGCCGGTGAGGGCGTCGTGACCGTGAAGGTGGGAAGCGTCCCGCACCCCATGATGGACAAGCACTGGATCGAGTGGATAGCTCTGGACACGGATAAGGGCGTCCTCAGGAAGTACCTGAAGCCCGGTGAGGAGCCTGTGGCCGTGTTCAAGACCGCCGACAAGGTCCTCCAGGCCAGGGAGTACTGCAACCTCCACGGCCACTGGGCCACCAAGGCCTAAACCCCCTTTTCTTTTTAATCCTTTTTTCCTAAGATCGTACCTCTCCTAATTAGACTGGAACAGGTGTGACGCCTCTCACCCGAAGGAGCGGTCCTGGAGAGGGGTGCTGGAGGAGCCGACGCGGCTCGTGTTTAACGGGTGACCCTGTAGAGGTTTGCCCGGCCCTTCCTCCCGCTTACCTCAAGAACCTTCATCCGGCGTAGGCAGTAGACCATCTTCTGGGCTAGCCTGATACGGAGCCTCGACGCTTTAGCTAGCTGCCGCGCAGTGAACTCCTGTGGCAGCCCCTCGGGCAGCAGATCGAGGTAGTCATTTGGGCACCTGAAGACGTGGCGTTCGACGACGTCGACGAGTTTTCTATCGTGGATGCTCCACCGTCGCCGCCTCCAGCTTCCCTTCCCGTCGTCGATGAGGTACTCCTCCGCATCCACCATGACCACCTCCAGCTCGAAGCCGGGCGTCTCACAGATCTCTGGTATGTAGACGAGCTCGTAGAAGACCTCCTCGATCCTTCCCCTTTTCGGGGACCTGCGTCTGGAGACCTGGGCCCCGTTCCTGTCTAGCCTGATGATCCATTTGATGCGGGGAACCGGGTGGACCAGCCGCACCCTGTGGCTCCCCAGAAGGGCCCCAAGCTTGTCCTTTATCGCCGAGAAGTTGCCCGTCTGCACCTCTATGAGCAGCCCGTCCCTGACCACGTCCACGACGTAGCCGTCCACGGTGGCCTCCACAGCGGCGCCCTCCACCGTGTACCGCGCCTTGAGCTGGTTGTGGAGGCTCTGCTCAGTCACACCTCAGAGTAGCCCCGAACAGCTATAAATGCTGAGAGTTAACCGGGTACATGGCAGCGAACCCCGCCGTAGCCCTGGGGATCGTGTCAGGGCTCGCCGCCGGAGCGTTCATCTACGTAAGGAAAAAATGCGTAAAGAAGGCGGCTCTCGCCGCCGTGACCGCCTTCCTCGCCCTGGGCACGCCCCTACACTTCATAATCGTACCCGTCTTCGCCGGCTACCATGCTAACAACATCTTACACAGGTACATCGACAGGAACTGGGCTTCGTTCCTCGTCTCCCTCCTCGGCCTCCCCGTCCTGTTCGGCGTCCTACAGGCCACTGGGCGGCTCTACGTGACCCTATCCGTGCCGGGGTCCTTGGATCTTGGCGGGGCGCTAGCCGTGGGCATCGGCATGGGGCTCCTTTTCGCGCTGCTCATCGTCGCTGGCACCGTCTCCTACGCGTTGTCAAGCCTCTTCGCTTCGTTCAGGCGGCGTCAAACGCACGACTAAGATCCACGGCTCCGCCGGCGTCAGTGACGGGTTCACACGTTTCGGAGGTGCCGGCGAAAACGAGTTGCTGCATATCGACTAGGGTTAACGGTCCGGGTACACCGCTGAGGCAAAAAGCAGCGCCGGCCCGACGAGCACCCCGGCCCAGACCAGCAGCCCGAGGAGGCCGTAGCCCACGACTATGAGCCTGTGTTTGAGGGTCCTCTTCCTGCGGTCCTTGAGCGTCTTCTGGAGGATGGAGTAGCCGAGGCCAAGCTGAACCGATATGAAGATCGCTGTGATGAAGCTGCCGCTGCTGAACCCGGAGGCGGCCAAGGCTAACACCATCTGGGTGAACATGTTCACGGCGGTCCCCAAGTAGAGCATCGACGCCCCCAGCCCGAGCCACATGGGCACACCCTTGATCACCTCCCTGCCGTTGACGTACCAGACACCCAAGGCGACGACGGCCACCAACGGCCCAAACACCAGGAGAGGGTTTTGGCCCTCCCAGAGCTTGATACCGAAGACATCTACGGGCACCTTCGCCCACTCCAGGGCGGTGAACTCCTCGACGTAGCCCACCGCCAGCCCGTACCTTCCCCTCTCCTCTGGCTCGTAGACGGCGAAGTAGTAGGTTGCGGGTTCCCTCGGCTCGTGGCGGATCTCTGCCAGGTAGATGTAGCTCGCAGGCGTGAAGGGCTCATACTCAGGCCTTCGCGACCTGTTTCCCTCGACCAGTTCCAAGCCGTACTCTTCGGGAACCTCCAACGCCTCAGGCATCTCACCGCCACCTATGTCGGGCCCCATCACGGCCAGAACCGGCGTGAACGACGAGGCCTCCCCCAACGGCACGAAGAGTCTGACGACGATCCTCTCCCCCTCACCAAGATCCACTCTGTAGTAGTGGGGCTCCTCGGGGCCATGGAGCTCCTCGTAGAGCGTCCACGACTTAGAGGGAGTGGGTATAACGTAGGCTGATCCAATGCTTCCCCCGCCCCCAGCCTCCAGAGGGGTATGCGCACAAGCGAAAGAGGCGACAAGGGCCAGCGCCGCCAAGACGAAAATCGGGAGAAACCTCTTTCCAGACATGATGATATTAGACAGCCGGCATCCCATAAACGTGGCGCAATCACCCAGCCCCCGGAGCTTAAATCTTATATAAGTAATGACTCTGAGAGACGTGGGGAGCTGGGCGGCGCCCAGCTGAGAGGACTCAGAGTCGACCCGAGGAACCTGAACTAGGTAATGCTGGCGGAGGGAAAAGGTTGAAACGTTCTCTTGTGGTGTGGGCGCCACAGGCTCCAATATGATAGGGTGTATACGCATGGAGTACTCCTACTCGGAACTCAAGGGCAGGAAGACCCTGATCACGGGGGACCCGGGCTTGGGTCTGATCGAGTACGCGCGGGGTCTCCTGAAGGAAGCCATAGAGGAGGCGAAGGGGCTCATCACGGTCATAGACTTCTCGCCTTCGCTTCGCACCAAGGACGGCGCCGAGGTTGGCGGCCGCCTGTACAACGGCGACTCCCCCATGGTCCGGGTGCTGAGCAGCAAGCTGGTGAAGACCCCGAGGATCACCGCCGAGACCCCCGAGGAGCTCGTCAGGCTCGCCGAGTACAACCGTGATATAACGGAGGCCCTATTAGAACAATTCAAAGGCTCAACGGACACGCTCTTCATAAACTATGTCCACCTTCACCTGCAGAGAGGCACGCTACAGACCCTCTGGGACGCCGCCAGGGAGGTAGACACCGTCGTACTCACGGGCTGCATGGGCTCAGATCTGGGCACCGGCGTATACCGGCGCGAGAGAACCCTCATGATGCGCCTCGGCTCAAAGATGGACCAAGTGATCCAGCTCTAGCCCTCCCGACGGTATAACATGAACCCAAAACGGGCTCAATTAACATAGACAGTCTTTTTCCTCCTAATACTGCGGAGGTGCCGCCCAGCGAGGAATTCATGGAGAAGCAGGCCGCCGAGCAGGGCTTGATATCTGTGATCCCCGACAATGCTATCGCCTACGGCTACCAGCACGAGAACAGGCACATGGTAGAGTGCTTCAGGGAGGGCAGGATGCCCCGCGAGAACTGGATGGACGGCTTGCCCGGTGACCCAGCTCATGATGGCTGCATACAAGTCGGCGGAGCAGTAGAAGACGCTAGGCTTCAGCCCCGGAGACTTGAGGGGCTACACGCCTGAGGCTATGAGAGGCGAGTGGCGCCCCTAATCGTCGGCCCTAACCCTGCTGAACTGGGGCGCCTTCTCCTCGTCGCTGGGCTCCTTTATGAGGAGCATTATCATGGTTGTGGATAGAAGCCCCAGCACGGATTCGACGATGAAGGGTATGCCGTACCCAGGCACGTCTAGGCCCAGCACGCTGAAAGTCGTGAACCTGTAGGTGCTGTAGATCCATGTCCCGATGATGGGCCCTATGACGCTGCCCGCCGTAAACGCCGTGCCGAAGAGCCCGAACACCCGCCCCCTCACCTCGGGGGCTACGAGGTCCGCCCTCAGTGCCCTGAACGCCGGCATGCTGACGTTGAAGCCCAGGCTCCTGACGCTGACGACTACCCCTGCCTGGGTTATGCTCTGCGTGAAAGGCAGCAAGCCGCCCGCGGTCCGCGACACGTAGTTGCCGAGTCCTATGAGGGGTTTCCTCCCCACCTTGTCCGAGAACCTCCCCGCTATGTAGCTGGCTAAGAGCCCTATGAAGCCGCTTACGGTGATTATGGTCCCTATCCCTACGGGGCTCATGCCGAAGCGGTCCGTGTAGAAGAGCACCATTATGGGTATGATGAAACCGACGCCTATTCCGCTCACGAAGCTGTTGACCATGAGTAATTTGAGGGGCGTCGTGAACACGACCTTGGGCGCTTCAGCCCCAACGCCTCTCCTCGGCGCGGACCGCTGCTCGGGCTCCCTGATCAGCAGCCACACCATGATGAGGGCCACCAAGGCGAAGAACGAGTCCACGAAGTAGGGTATCCTGTAGCTCATCAGGACGCTGAACCCGCTGCCCACGGCGAGCCACTGTATTCCCCCGCCCAGCATTGGCCCCAGGTTCCTGCCAATCATGTTCATGGACATGATGAACCCCGACGCCTCGCCCCTACGTCTGGGGTCCACGAGGTCAATGAGAAGGGTCTCGGAGGCCAGCATGGCCGCGCTGGAGACCGCTCCGTTGAGCATCCTTATCGCCAGCAACCACTCCCAGCTGGGCACGAGCCCCGTCAGCACCCCCAGGACGACGTCTGAGGCGACGCCGAACATCATCAACCTCTTCCTGCCGTACTTGTCCGCGAGGCTCCCCATCTTCGGGCTCAGCACCGCGAACGCGATCATGAAGCTGCTGGTGAACAGCCCTATGCTGGCGACGGACGCGCCGAGCTCCACGACGTAGTTGGGGAAAAACGATAACGGAAGCGCCACAGCCAGAGACTCTATGAGCTGCACCGCGCCCAGCGTTATGATGGGTCCACTAAGCTT
>JAEHCT010000087.1 GCA_020697635.1 Candidatus Bathyarchaeota archaeon | reverse complement strand
CATCTCCGGGACGCCTTGGGGGAGGCTCTCACGGAGCTCCTGCAGCACGGTGGACTCGCCCGTGTCTAGGAACTCCTCGATGGTCATGGCTATGCTCTTGCCTACGCCCGGTATCTGTTCGAGTTCTCCTCGCTCGGCTACGTCCCTGATGTCCTCCGTGAGGGCCGTGACCCGTTGGGACGCCATGCTGTAGGCGCGGCTCCTGAACCTGTCCCCCTTGATGGTGAGTATCTCGCTGATCTCGTAGAGTATAGAGGCAACCTGGGCGTTTAGGCTCATACATTGATCAGGGTGTCTCCTAGAGATAAGAACTCTTTTCAGTTCACCACGATTAGTCGAGATTACTTGACGTCTGTCCCCTGCTCCCAGTAATGGAGGAAGACGTCTCTGCACCATGCCAAGACATCAGGGTCTGTCGAAGTGAAGCCTCTGTAGTCGAACCTGCCGTCGGCGTCTGGGAAGCAGAGGAGGGCGAGCTCCTTCTCGGACATGTAGATGATGAGCCCGGCCTCAACGAGCCTTTCTTTGTATACCCCCTCGGCTTTGAGGCTTCGGACTTGTTGATCGCTGAACACCCTGTCCCTCTCGCCCCTCATCTCGTTGGGCACGTGCAGGGTCTCGCCGTGGAGGAACCGGCCTTCGATCCCTCTCTCGAAGCTCCCCCTTATGTATGGAAAGGCGCTCGCGATGTAGGGAAGGTTGATGTCCCAGACGTACTCCTCGGCTTCCTGCAGTATCTTCTGGACTCTGTGTATGGACACCATGACATCTAGGTTGAGCGTGCATTCCCTGAGCTCCCCCATCCGGGACACGAACTTATCCGGCAGGCCGCTCAACACGTGGCTCACGAAGTATTCGCGATGCTTCGACGTGAACTCCACGGCGTTGAGCTGCCTGAGCACAAGCTCCCCGTAGGACGTGAGCTCAAGGAGACCGTCAGTCCTCCTTGTCGTTAGGCCGTTCTCTGTGAGCCGGGATAGGTGGCGGCTCACCTCCTGGGTTGTTATGTCCAGCTTCCGTGACAGGTCGCTGTACGTGGAAAGCTCCTTCCTCAGCTCCCTCAGTATGCTGACCCTGTCCTCGTTGCTCACCTCGAACATGAGGTCGTGGAACCGCTCTAAGTCGCTCACGTGAACCAGAGACAGGTAACGCTTGAGGGCTCTTTAAGCCTAACTGCTCCGGGTGAAACCATAAATGCGTGTTAGTTGGATTCTCTTTGATTAGGTTTGAACGTGCTCGACCACCTGAAGAGGGACGAGATCGTTGGCCTCGCCTGCGACCTCATCCGGCAGCCCAGCCTCACCAACAAGGAGGGCCCCGCCGTGGACTACATGATCGACTGGTACGAGGATCAGGGCTTCGACGAGGTCATCGTACAGGAGGTGCAGCCCGGCCGCCGTCAGGTCATAGGCGTCCTGAAGGGCGACGGCACCGGCAAATCCATGATGTTCAACGGCCACCTGGACATAGACCCTATCACAGCTGACTGGATGCGGGATCCATACGAGCCAAGGGTCGAGGGGAACAGGCTCTGGGGCGCCGGCGTCCACAACATGAAGAGCGGCGACGCAGCGTTCCTAATGGCGGCCCTCGCAATAAAGCGATCAGGCGCAAAGCTCAGGGGAGACCTGGTCTGCGCAACTGTGGTGGGCGAGCTCCAGGGAGGTGTCGGCACAGTCCACATGCTGAAAGAGGGGATATGGACAGACTACGCGATAGTCCCGGAGCCCTACGGCGTCGAGAACATACTCACCAAGTGCGTGGGCGTCCACGACTTCGCCATCAACGTCATCGGTAAATCCGAGCACATAAGCCGCATGGAGGAATCCATAGACGCCGTCAAGAAGATGAGGGCCGTACTGGACCGCATGGACGGTATGGAGTTCGAGGCGCGGGACCCCGACCTCCCGGGGGCGCCCCGCTGGGTCGCGGGCAGCATCATCGGCGGCAGGAACCGCGACCACGACCTCGCCGGCCCCTATAACATCCCCGACTTCTGCACGGTGATCGTGGACTTCCGTTACCCGCCTGGCTACACCATCGACGAGATCAACGGGAGGTTCAGTGATATGCTTGAGGAGATCGCTGTCGAGGACCCCGAGTTCAGGTACGAGCTGGAGTACCCGGTGAATCCCAAATTCAGGGTCGGCGGCACCGTCATGCCCCCGATGGGCGTGGACCCCGACGCCGAGGTGGTGCAGATACTCAAGGAGAGCCACAGGACGGTGACGGGGGAGTACCCCAAGAGGATAGGCGCCGTCATCCCGAGGAGCTACTGCGGCAACGACACCGCCCACCTGGCCCAGGCGGGCGTCGAGTGCTGCCTCTACGGACCAAGGGGCTACCCGGACGACGTGGAAAAGCATGTACGGATAGACGAGATGGTGACATGCAGCAAAGCCATGGCCCTGAGCGGCTACCAGGTCGTCACAAGAGGCAAGTAGCATAGGCCGTCGAGACCTCTTCCCTTATCTCGAAGCCGGTGAACTCCTTCATGCTCTGGATCTCGCTGCCAAGCAGGTCCATGTGCTCCTCGTCGAGCCTTTTGAATAGCTCGACGCTGAGGTTCCACGCGGCACCATCTTTCTTTATCCTCCAGACTCCCTCCACTCTACCGTCGACGAGCACTGTCGCCGACACCTCGGCGGTCGGCAGGAAGACGCGTTTCCTCGTGGCCTCGTCCATGAACCGGGTCTTATCCCTGTGCCCCATGACTAGGGCGTCGAACTTGGGGAGCAGCCGGACCAACGGAGTCGCTTCTGCGTGATCCAAGTCTCGGAGGGACTCCCGGGGAACGTATAGCTTCCCCCTCTGTCCTGAGGTCTCCACCACAGCTAGCTCTGGTTCTAAACCCCGCAACACTTCTCTCGCGGCGGAGACTTTCATCCCAGTCCAGTAGGCATAGTCCTGTACCGTGGCTGGGCCATAGGCTAGTAGGTAGTCTGTCATCAGGCTTATCTGAGCCCGGTTTTTATCGGTCTCGGTCATGCCTAGCACCCACCGCTTGACGTCTGCGTAGGTCTGCTCCGTGTCATGGTACCACGATCCCCTGGGCTCGGCGTTGCATACGAGGCCCTTCAGGCTCATCTCCCTCACCGTCCTGCTGAGGGTCCGCCTCGGGTGTTCGGACGCGGGGCTATATCTATCGAGAAGCTCACTCATCGACAGAGGGCCTTCATCCAGCGCGGCGAGCACCTCGCCGTAGTGGACCGTCCACGAGTCTGGGCTCTCCTTGGAGCCCGTCTTAACCGTCCACCTGTTCCACTCCTGCACGAGGCTTTCCCGCAGAGCGAGGCGGGCGACGAAGGCCTGTCTCGTTGTCATGATGTGGACGGTGTTCCTCATGAACCAGGATCTGAGCAGGGTCTTATCCCGCATCGAGTCTCTGATGAACTGGGTGTCCAGCCCCTCCACTCTGGCCCATAGGCTCAGGTTGTAGTTGAGGGCGCCTTGGGCGTTGAGGCCGCAGATGTCCTCGATGACCTTGATCGCGTCTATTTTTGGGGCTCTGTCGATAAGGCTGTGCCTCTCAAGGTTGTAGTATGCCAGCCGCTCAAGGGTGGCCTTGTACATCTTCTTTGAATTTTTATTCAATGTAGGAGTATATCAGTGGGCTGGTTAGGTTCAATAAGAAAGGGTTAGGAAAAGAGGCCGGTGGGGTACCGGGCCTTATCGCCCAGCCACTCCTCGATGCGGAGAAGCTGGTTATACTTGGCCGTCCTTTCACCCCTCGCCGGCGCACCAGTCTTTATCTGGCCGCACCCTATCCCGACGCTGAGGTCGGCGACGAAGGGGTCCTCGGTCTCGCCGCTGCGGTGGCTCGCCATGACCGTGTAGCCGCTGTCCATCGCAAGCCTCGCCGCGTCCCTGGCCTCGGTGAGGCTGCCTATCTGGTTCACCTTCCAGAGGAGGCTGTTGCAGGCCCCCATCTCTATGCCCTTACTGAGCCGCTTCACGTTGGTGACGAATAGGTCGTCCCCAACGATCTGGATGGGCAGCGCCCGGGTCATCTCGGCGAAGCCCTCGTAGTCCTCCTCCTCCAGGGGGTCCTCGATGCTTGATATAGGGTACTTAGAGACCAGTTCTACATAGACGTCGATTAGCTCGCCCCTAGACAGGGTCTTCCCCTTGAAGCTGTACCCTCCGTCCTTGTAGAAGCTGCTCGCCGCCACGTCCATCCCCAGCTTGGTGACGCCGCCGTACCCCATCTCATCCGCTGAAGCCGTTATGGCGTCCAGAGCCTCCTCGGGACTATCAATGGGCGGGCTGAACCCTCCCTCGTCGCCCACGTTAACCGCGTTCTTCCCGTAGTCCTTGAGGAGCCGTGACTTGAGGTCCTGGTATATCTCTGAACCCATCCTGTACGCCTCCCTGAAGCTCTTGGCGCCCGTGGGGGCCAACATGAACTCCTGGAAGTCAAGCTGGTTACTCGCGTGCTTTCCGCCGTTGATTACATTGAAGAAAGGCACGGGGAGCAGCGTGGCCCCCGCGTCTATGTACGCGTATAGCTTCAGCCCCTTAGTCGCCGCTGCGGCCTTGGCGCACGCAACCGAGACGCCGAGGACGGCGTTTCCTCCGAGCCTGCCTTTGTTCTCGGTGCCGTCCAGCAGGATCATCGCCTCGTCGATTCTTCTTTGCTCCGTAACCTGGAGCCCGATTAGCCTGCCCGCTATCTCTCCGTCGACGGCTGCTACGGCTTTGGTGACTCCTTTCCCGTGGAAACGTTTGCCACCGTCTCTGAGCTCGATGGCCTCGTAGATACCCGTAGAGGCGCCGCTGGGCACCGCCGCCCTGCCGAGGTAGCCTTTCTCGGTGGTTACCTCGACCTCGACTGTGGGGTTGCCCCGGCTATCCAGTATCTCTCTGGCGTGGATGGTCTTGATTCTGTCGTCCATATTTGTCCAGTCGGAATACATCTACATACCCAAAAATGTATCTACCCACTGGTCTTGATCAGGCGAACCAGGTCCTTCTCATCAAAGGGCCAGCCCACAATCTTGATCTCGTCGTCCACGGCCACCGTGGGCACTGCCATGACTCCCATGCTCATCCCCCTCTCGATGCCTTCCTCGGTGTAGGTGTTCACCTCGACGAACTCGATTTGGGGGTGCCTCCCGGCAACCTCTGAGACCAGCCTGCGGGCGCTGGGGCAGTGGGGGCAGACGGGCGAAAAGAAGAGTTCTACTCTCACCTTAGTCCTACCTCAGGGACTTCACATGCTTCATGGCGGAGAGCGCCGCCTTGGCCCCCATCCCGGCCGCCGTGACTATCTGCATCCCCTCGCAGGTGCAGTCTCCGGCAGCGAACACGCCCTTGATGCTGGTCTCCATGTCGCCATCCACCATGATGCAGCCGCCGCCGTCTGTGTCGACTCCTGCCTCCCCCAGGATGCCGGCGGTGGGGACGTGCTCCAGTATTATGAACACGCCGTCTAGGCTCAGCCGCTCCTGTCCCGCGCCGTCCAGGGTAACGTACTCGACGAAGTCCGATCCGCCGATCTCCTTGACGTCGGCTCCGGTTATGAACTCGACCTTCGGGTCTTCCTTTATTCGGGTGAGCTCGGGGAAGTCCTCGCTGTAACCCTTCTTGCCTGGGATGGCGTAGACCTTGGCGGCGGTCTCGGAGAGCACCTCTACGTCGTGGACGGCCTCGTGGCCGCCCCCGACGACGGCGACCGTCTTGTCCCTGAAGAAGGGGCCGTCGCAGATGCCGCAGTAGCTTACGCCGCGGCCCTTGTACTCGTTCTCGCCGGGGACGCTCAGGCTCTTCCGGCTTATCCCCGTGGCGACCACCACCGACTTCGTCTGGTAGAAGCCCATCCTCGTGTTGATCATCTTGAGGTCACCTAAGTCGCTGAGGCCCACCACCGTCTCGTTCCTGATCTCGGCGCCGAACCTCAGGGTCTGCTGGATCATCTTCTCCATGAGATCCTGGCCGCTGATACCGTCGGGGAAGCCAGGGTAGTTATCTACCCAGTGGGCTTCGAGCGCCTTGCCTCCGGTCTTCCTGCCCTCTAGGACCAGGGTCTTGAGGTTGTGGCGGGCCGTGTAGAGGGAGGCTGTGAGCCCCGCTGGGCCTCCGCCCACTATTATGACGTCGTAGGTATCCTCTGTCATGGGGCTGATCTTGAAGAAAAGAG
>JAEHCT010000086.1 GCA_020697635.1 Candidatus Bathyarchaeota archaeon | reverse complement strand
AGCTCGCACTCGTAGTCCATCCTCTCCGTGGCCTTCACCTTGATGAGGGGATCACGGGGGCCCACCACCAGGGTGGGAGGCTTCTGGAACATGTCGGGGACGTCGATCTTCAGGCTCTTGAGCCTCTCTATCTCCTTCCTCCGCTCCTCCGGGTCCTTTATCCGCTCCGTGGCGTGGTCGTAAAAGTTCGCCGCGGCGCAGTACAGCTTCCCCGGCTGGGGGATGGGGGCCAGCAGCTTCGCCTCGTCCAGTGTGAGCACTATCTTCTCCTCGTCGAGGCCGAGTGCGTCGGGGTGCTCCTTGGCATACTTGAGCGCCTCCTTCGCCGCCTCCATGGAGTCCTCGCCTCCCTCCAGGAACCCCACCATGCACGAGGGGATGGCTGCGTCGGCGTGCCTCCTCGCCGCCTCCCGGCTCTTCTTCTCCAGGAGCTTCAGCGCGTAGGCCGAGTTGAGGTCGACGACCCCGTCGCCTGTGAGGGCGCCGACGCGCTCCTCCGTGTGAACCCTAAAAGTCACTAGCTTCATGTTTTGTCTCTCTATACCTTGTACAGACGTACTAGAAAATTGTGTTGGAGGCTAAACCACCGGGTAGCCCGCCTCTATCCACCCGGTGATGCCTGCGTTCATGTGGTATATCTCTGTGAACCCAACGTCCCATAGAATGTCCACGGCCTGCGCGCTCCTGTTTCCTGTCCGGCAGTAAACCAGCAGCTCGTCTTCATTCGACAGCTCGTCGAGGCGGGCGCTCAGCTCCTGGACAGGGATGTTTACGGCGCCCTCGATGTGGCCGTCTTCATACTCCGACGTTGTCCTCACGTCGAGTATCACCAGATCTGGTTTGTCTTCTATGAGGCTCCTTGCCTCTTGGACGGTGACGTCACCGTAACCTCCTCTACGGGGTAATAGCGACGGGGCGAAGAATACGGAGGCTACGACTGCCAAGGCAACCGCTACGTAGATGAGCCTCCGTTCTCGCTGCTCAAGCCTCTGCACGGGGTACCTCTCTGAACGGCGACGTAATAACCTGAGTCACGCTGGGGCGTTCTTCCGCGGATCTACGGCCGGGAGACTCGGTCCCTAAGCTCGTAGATTGGAGCGGGGAGGGGATGTTATATCCTGTGGGCGCTGAACTCTCTAGTCAGGCCCTCGATGGCTCTGATCATGATCTCCGTCAGGTTGTGGAGGTCGTCCAGGCTGAAGACCTCGACGGGGCTGTGACTGTACCTCCTCGGCACCCCGATGCTACAGGCGGCGACCCCCGCCTTAGTCTGCTGCATCGCGGAGGCGTCCGTGCCCCCGTACATGAGGCCTGTCTGGTACGGGATGCCGTTCGTCTCCGCGACGCCTACGAGCCACCTCCTCAACACCTGGCTCCCGAGCCGTGTTCTGGAGCCAAGCTCTCCTATGTGGATTGCGGGGCCCTTCCCCACCTCGTAGTAGAGGTCCCTCATGTTGACGTCCGGCTGGTAGCCGGCGGAGCATGTGTCTATGGCCACCGCCATGTCCACGTCCAGGTCGTGTACCGCCACCTCGGCGCCTCTGAGCCCTATCTCCTCCTCGACGGTGCCCACGTAGTATACAGTCGCCGGTATAGGCTTGTCGCTGAGGTTCCTCGCTATGGTTATGATGGCTGCTAGCCCCACCCTGTCGTCGGCCGCCGCCGTCGCTATGTAGTTGTTGCCCAGCTCCACGGGCCCAGTGTTCCAGACTATGGGTGTGCCTATCTCGACGCCGCGCCGATACGCCTCCTCCCTGCTGTCGGCTCCTATGTCGATGTACATCTCCTCTACTGGGGGAACCTTCGAAGCCTCCTCTGGCTTCGTGATGTGCCCCGGCTTGATGCCGACGACGCCTATTATGGGTCCCTTATCTGTGAGCAGCCGCACCTGGTGGCCCATTATGCTCCGGGTGACGGCGCCGCCCACGCGCCTGAACCAAATAAAACCCCTCTCGTCCACGTTGAAGACGACGAACCCCACCTGATCCGTGTGGGCGGCGAGGGCGATCCCGGGGGCCTCCGGGTCCGTGCCCCTCTGGACACCCACCACGTTCCCGCGCGGCGTGTCGTAGACCTCGTCGCAGAGTGGCTTGAGCTCCTCTACGAGCCTCCTCATCATGGGTTCCTCGAAGCCGCTGGGGCTCCCTACCTCCACTAGGCTGAATAAAAGCTGTTTAAGGCTCTCCAAACGCTGCACCTTCACAGAAGGTGCGGCTCGTCGATGAATAGGTTTTGGGTCAGATCTCTATGACGTCTTTACTGGCCTTCCCCGGCCTCGCTGTCTCCGGGTTCACGTCCTCCAGCATCTCCAGGAGGCTCTCCAGCTTCTCGTTCCCCAGTATGTCTTTGAACTCCAAGAGCTCCTCCGCTGACCGAATGATAAGCCCCCGGCGCTTCGTTGGGCTGCCGCTGGCGTCCACCGGGTTCACCTCGACGCATAGGCTCGGCTCCCTGTTCTTGGTGCCGGGCATCCTCATGACGAAGACCCCAGGGACCGTGGTCTTCACCTTTTCCCAGTCTTTTCCCTTTTGAAGAAATTCGGCGAGTTTCTCCTCTGACATACCCTGATCAACACCCTACCGATATACAAGGGTTACCCAGCGAGCTTCACTGTTTATTTATAGTATCGCCCCATTACTCATCCATGGTTTCTGACGGGTTCATCTACCAAGAGAGGCGCTGGGTGGGCGCCGGGAGGCACGACTGCGTCGCGGAGAACGGGATGGTGGCATCCAAGCACCCGCTAATAGGGGAGGCTGGCGTCGCCGTCATGCGTAGAGGCGGAAACGCCGTGGACGCAGCCGTCGCCGCCGCCTTCATGGACTGTGTGGTTGAGCCGGGCATGAACGGCATAGGAGGGGAGGGAGTCATGGCGATACACCTGGAGTCCGGTGAGAACGTCATCGTAGACTACGTGGGCAGGCCGTCCGTGAACTGCACCCCTGACATGTACGAGCTGGAGGAGGCCGCCGAGCCGGGCTGGATGGGCTGGCGTAAGGTGAAAGACGACGCCAACGTCGTCGGCCATAAGGCCTGCGCCACGCCGGGCACCGTCGCGGGCCTCACGGAGGCCCTCGAGCGGTACGGCACCATGAGCCTCGTGGAGGTCATGGCGCCCGCGATCAAGGTGGCCAGGGAGGGCTTCACCGTGGGCTGGTGGACCGCCGACCACATCTTCAGGCGTATGGAAGCGTTCTGGGGGTTCGACGAGTGGAGGCGGGTCTACCTCAGAGGGGGGCGGTTCCCGTACCTGCCCTACTTCCGCGGGATGACTGAGCCCCACGTGCTCGTGAACGAGGGGCTCGCCAAGTGCCTGGAGGCAATATCAGTGGAGGGGCGCGACGCCTTTTACAAGGGGTGGATAGCTGAGGCCATCGCGGGGGAGATGGAGAAGGGCGGCGGCCTCATAACCCTTGAGGACCTGGCCATGTACGAGCCCATCATACACTCGCCCGACCCGGGTAGCTACAGGGGCCTCGACGTTGTGTATGACCCGACCCACTCTGGGACCACTATGATGCAGATACTTAACATCCTAGAGGGCTACGACTTCTCGTCCATGGGCTTCATGAGCCCTGAGCGCCTCCACGTCGTCGCCGAGAGCGTCGGCCTGGCCTTCGCTGACAGGTTCAAGTACATGGGCGACCCCGACTTCGTCGAAGTACCCCTCAAAGGGCTCGTCTCCAAGGAGTACGCCGCCGAGCTCCGGGGGAGAATCGACACCGAGAGGGCCGGGGCCGTGGAGTTCGGGGACCCCTGGCCTCATGAGCCGGAGTGCACGACGGCTCTCGCCGTAGCCGATAAGGCTGGGAACATGGTCTGCGTAAACCAGACCCTCGTCAACTCCTTCGGCTGCGGCATCGTCGTGCCGGGCACCGGCATAGTGATGAACAACGCCATGTACGGCCTCGACCCGGAGCCGGGCCACGCCAACAGCATCGACGGCCGGAAGAGGCGGATACAGAACGTCTGCCCCACCGTGCTTCTCGACGAGGGGGAGTCCTTCATGGTGCTCGGCGCACCTGGCGGCAGAAACATACAGGTCTCCGTCGCCCAGGTCATCCACCACGTCGTTGACTACGGCATGGGGGCCCAGGACGCCGTGGACGCCCCGAGGCTAACCCGGGAGACGGGGACGGTGTACCTCGACTCTCGTTACCCGGCCGCCGTCAGGGACAGGCTGGCATCCATGGGCCACGACGTCGACTGGGTCGACCCTGAGCTAAAGAGCTGGGGCAGGCCGATAGCAGTAGTAAAGGACATGGAGAATGAGGTGCTCCACGGCGGCGTCTACTCGATGTTAACCGGGTTCGAGTCCATGGCGGCAGGGTTTTAGTGTCCCCATTTCATGTAAATCAATGAGACCACGCGTCACATGTTGTTTTATTCAATTGAAACTGAAAATAAGTATTCTCAGTCGATAATTATTATAATCGTGTTTCAAGTAGGCACGTCCGGGACGCCTTGTCTAGCGAAGATTCTGCGGGCCGTGAAGAGCTCTGGGTGCTGTTAGTAGACGATGACCCCATGCAGCTGGCCATGATTAAGCCCATCTTGGAGGACCTTGACAACCTACTACACATAGACACCCTGTCCGACCCCATCAGGGCTGTTCAGATGATCAGGAACTTCGACTACGACTGCGTCGTCTCGGAGTACGTAGTCGGGGGCAGGCATGAGATTAACATCTTCAAGGCAGTCAAGAACATCAAGCCGATACCTACCATCCTATACACGTCGAGAGATTACATCGAAGTCCAGAGGATGGCGGAGCTCTCGGACGTAAACGGCTACGTCCAGAAGATAATGGACCCCGAGAACTATCTACTGCTAGTCAAGTTCATCAGGGAGACTGTGAAAAAGTATAGAGGTAAAAACCCTGATCGAAAGTACAGGAACGACCCTATGACTACGTGGCAGACCAAGAAGCGCAACCGCGTAGGCACGACGCGGGACGTCGTTTATGGTTCATAGATGAGCAGGATCGATAACCCGAATGACAATGGCGTCTTCACGCAGCTCATAAGGGACAGCCACAAGGCGAGCATGTATCCGGTCGATCAAACGGTGAGGGCTACCATTCTATGGGCTGAGGAGAGCCCGCACATCTCTCAGGAGCTCGTCTCTTTCGTCCTCATACTGCCTCCAGCGCTTATCGAGTTCCCGGCGCCGCTCCGCCGAGACCACTCCCTGGGCCCTGGCCTCGTTTAACGCGTCGACGAACTCTCTGTAGACGTTCAGCTCCTTCCTCGGTCTACCCAGCCTCTCTCTGATTATCTCATGTTGTGTCTTGACGCCCGACAGCAGCTCGATTAACGGCTTTATCTCTCTCAGTGTCTCCCTGAACGCCTCCTGGTTCAGCGAGTTGCTGACCGTGACCAGATGGAACTCGGAAGCCTGTGGCTGGACGTATACAGACTGGTTGTTCACTATCCTTCTTCCTCCTTTACGTATCTCGTCGGCCTCCTCCAGAAGCCTTCTAAGAAGCTGCCCGTCAAGCCTTGAGCTCAGGTATCTTCTTGTGAGCTCCGGGTCGGAGCCTTCCCCGCTCTTTCTGTATAGCTTGGTTTCGTATCCGACGTGGAGCCCGCCGAGCAGGGTGAACAGCCTCTCATGCTCCTCCAGGTGGGTATCCCTGAAGATGTTGTCTAAGTGGTCGACGCTCTTCTTGGACTCGTAGACTGTAGCCAGCTCCAGCCCCTGGTCTCTGAGCCGCAGGTGGAGGCTCGGGAGCGGCTTTACATCCGCCTTGCTCGGCTCTCCCAGAGGTACAGTCAACACGTCTTCAGTGGACACGTTCTCCATGACCTCTCTCTCGCTGAGGCTGGGAACCAGCCCGCCGAGTTCCTCTTCAACCAGCCTGTACCATCCGACGTATTTCCCTCTCCAAGCCATCCGCTTCACCGGGTAAACCAGAAGAAGGTGAGAGTCGCCTAAAAACGCATTGAGAAAAAAAGAAAGGGGTTTAAGAAGTTGAGGCCATGGTCCTTGCTTTGGCGCTCTTGCGTGGGGTCAGGGCCTCCGTGCTCGGTGTGTGGGGGTTTCCCCAGCCGAAGCCGATGGGGTGGGCCACGCCTCTCATGTGGAAGCCGTACATCTCTCCGTCGTGGCTCATGTAGCCTTTCATGGCCAGCCTTACGCCGAGTCGTG
>JAEHCT010000085.1 GCA_020697635.1 Candidatus Bathyarchaeota archaeon | reverse complement strand
AATATCAGTGATCCTCCGACAGACCTCAGCATGAGGGTGCTATGGAAAGATCCCGATGAGAGCACCTACAAAAACAGAGCCGTTGACGTGGTCCAACTTGAGGGGAAGGAGTGGGGCATCGTCTTCAACTCATTAAACATCGATGGGACCACAGCTGCTAACAAGCAAGGCGTATGGACCGTTGAGCTAAGCATAGACGGCACGATCGAGGCAGCGAAACAGTTCCAGATACTCGACTACGACAAGATCACGTCGGACTTTTTGACGCTGAGTAACCAGATCAACACGTTGAGTGATGAAATCACCAATCTACAGACACAGAACTTAGAGATCGAACAGAGTTACAATGATCTACTGGAAGACTACAACGACATGCTGGAAAACCCGCCTAACTCGGAGGCCCTCGAAGATCTTCAGGACCAGTACGACGGCCTATACGAAGACTACAGAGACCTACAGGTGAACCTGAGTACCACGAAGATGATGATGTACGGCGCAGTCGTCGTCGCCATCGCGAGCGTAGCGGTTGCAGTCTACTTCGGAGCCATCAAGCGCTCATAACCCTTTTTTCCTATCCTGTACAGGTAAAGCTATTAAATATTGACTTGTCTTCAGTTAGGCGGCGTCTTGTTTGGCGAATGTTCTGGTGCTGTATGAAAGATGGATGAAGCCTGACGCTGAGGAGATGTGGAGTACAGCTTTATCCGAGGCGATGGACGGCGACTTCGGTGGACACAGCGTGTCTTTTGTCGAGAACTTGGAGGGCGATTTCAAGTGGGGCACCGAACTGAGGGAAGGAGTGAGGGAGGCAAACGGGAACTCCGCGAAAATAAGGAGGCATATCCGCGACGCAGACGTGGTTGCCACGGGGTATGCGCCGCTCACGCAGGGCATCATGGACGCAGCTCCTAGCCTGAGGATGATCGGCGTCCCCAGAGGGGGGCCCGTGAACGTCGACCAGGGAGCCGCCATGACGAGGGGAATCATGGTTTTGAGGGCTGTGGGCAGAAACGCTGAGAGCGTGGCCGACCAGACTCTTGGGATGATGCTCTCCGAGTCAAGAAACATTTCGAGGCAACACCACGCGCTCAGAACCGGACACTACTTCAAGGCTGTCGAGGAGGCTGGACGGCAGAGCTACATGTCGGGGTTTAGGTGGATGGAGCTCGACGGGAAGACTCTTGGATTGATCGGCTACGGCCAGGTGGGTCAAAGAGTTGCTAGAAGGGCTGAGGCGTTTGGCATACGAGTCAAGGTCTACAATCCATACGTGGAGGCGGAGACGTTGAGGCGGGATGGATGCGTCAAAACTGGCCTCGACGAGCTTTTGTCGTCCTCTGATTTCGTGTCGATTCACGCCAAGCTCACCCCTGAGACCAAGCACATGATAGACGGCGAGGCGTTGAAGAAGATGAAGCCCACGGCGATCCTGATCAACACGGCCCGAGGGGAGATAGTAAACGAGGAAGCGCTCTACACGGCGTTGGTTAAGGGCTGGATCGCCGGTACGGCCCTCGACGTTTTCGAGGACGATCCCATAAAGAGCGATAACAAGCTCCTGACGCTCGATAACGTAACGTTCACCCCCCACTCGGCTGGGAGGTCGCCCGAGATGGAGATGAGGGGGTGCCGCCAGATAGCCCGTCAGGCGGCATCGTATCTACATGGGGAGGGGGTGGACCCCATCCACGTGGCTAATAAGGCGGTGCTAGGGTAGGGATAGGCGTTGCCAGAAAAAGGGTTACTGCTAGTAATAGACGCCGGTTCGGGGGGAGCGAAGGCCTTCCTAGTCGACCCCGAGGGTAGAATCGTACGAAGCTCCGGTATCCCATGGGATCGGAGGCGGTGGAACCCTGATGAGGCCTGGAGCCTCGTTTGTACAGCCGTCAAGGATACCCTAAAGCTCGGCAAGGTGGACCCCCGAAACGTCGCCGGCGTCAGCTGCACAGGGATGAGAGAGGAGTTCATCCTCGTTGACAAAGAGGACAGGTACATCCAGAAGACTATGACAGATGATAGCAGGAGGCATGGGGAGGAGACGCTCGAAAAACTTGGGGCGAGGATGTACGACGCTTCAGGGCACTGGCCTGTGCCGAACTGGATCGCTGGAGGCTTTTTGCCGTGGCTAAGACAAGAGAACCAAGATACCATGAAAAGTATTAGGCATCTGCTCATGGTAAGCGACTGGGTGAACTATCGCCTCACAGGGGTAGCCGCTACAGAAGGCTCCATGGCGTGCGAAACAGCGTTATACGACGTCAGGGAAAACCTCTGGAGCTGGGAGCTGATCGATGAACTAGACATTCCAGGGGAGATGTTCCCCGGCGTGCTGCAGAGTGGTGAACCCCTTGGCTTCGTCACAGGGAAAGCTTCGCAGGAGACGGCGATAGCTTCAGGAACCCCCGTGGTGGTGGGAGGAGCAGACACTCAGTGTGGGCTCCTCGGAGCCGGAGCCAAAATAGATGAGGCCGTCGCCGTCGGAGGCACCACGACGCCCATCCAGGTTATAACGGATGAACCGGTCTTCGACAAGAAGAGACGTACCTGGACCAACAACTACCTTACGCCCGGTTGCTGGACGCTGGAAAGCAACGCCGGCTACACGGGGAAAGCTTACCGTTTGGTAAGAGAGGCTCTGAACAGGGTCTACAGCTACAACGATCTTAACATACACGCCTCAGAAACGCCGTCGGGTTCAAACGGCCTCCTTGCTTACCTAGGCACTCATGTTTTCGACGCGGGGCCTCCATACTGGGAGAACGACCGGCTGGGCGATATAGACATCCCGCGGACCCTTGTCGGCAGGGACAGCTACTCCGCGGGCGAATTGACTAGGTCTGTCATCGAGTCCAATTGTTATGGGGTCAGGGCAAACATTGAACAGATCGAAAAGGTGTCGGGCGCGGAGTTCACGTACCTGAAGTTCTGCGGAGGCAACTCGAGATCGAGGCTTTGGGCGCAGATATAATCTGATGTGCTAGGGTTCCCAGTCATTGTTCCTACCTGCGTTGAGGCAACGGCGTTGGGGACCGCAATTTGTGCGGCGGTAGGGGCAGGGTTCTACAATGGCTTCGATGAAGCGGTGGAGGTCGTGGTCCGGCTGAGGGATCCGATACACCCAGACAAGGGTAATCACGCGACATATGAAAGGCTCTACCAGAAGTGGCTTAAGGTCCGTGACGGCTTACCCGGAACGCTTTAAACAGCGACGGGACCCAGATATGAAGTGATTGCCCTTGGATGCGATGGAAGAGCTGAGAAGTAGACTGGCTAAGGTTGGGCGGCAGCTGTTCGCCGACGGACTCACCTACGGCGCCTCGGGTAACATCAGCGCCAGGATGGAAGACGCAAACAAGTGTCTGATCAAGCCTTCGGGGTACAGGTTCTGCGACTTGGAGCCAGAGCACTTCATAGTGGTGGACATCGACACACGGGAGGTAGTCGAGGGCGACGCCAAGCCCAGCATAGAGACCCCTTTCCATACCCGGCTCTATCAGCTGTGGCCTGAGGCAGGAGGCGTCGTGCACATACACCCTAAGCACTCGACCATACTTTCCATCGCCGGAAGAGAGATCGTGCACATGGGCCTCGATCTGTATCAGGCTCCGGCCCTCGCGAAGGGTATACCGTTGTCAAGGTTCGCGCCCCCCGGAACGGAGGAGCTCGCGGACAACATTGTTAAGGCGATGAAGGACCATGTGGCGTGTCTCATGCCTCAGCACGGCGTCACGACCATTGGGAGGACCATCGAGGAGGCCGCCTTGAACGCCAAGGTGGTAGAGGCTTTGGCAGAGCTGCAGTACAGCGTTATGCTCGTGGCTGAACCCGAACCCCTGCCTGACTCGATTCTGGAGAGACTCGTGAAGATGGCGAGAGAGAAAGGGTTACTTGTCTAGGGCGTTGTCCTTCTTCATCTTGGCGAGCCTGTGGACGAGGGTCTCGCCCACATCGAAGTCGTCTATCGGAGCAAGCTCTATGAGCCCGGACTCCGCCGCCGACATGATGGCTTTTTCGCCTCGCTCCGTCCTCACAATCACCGTAGACCAGCCACCGGGGCTCCCTACGTTGCCCACGGAGACGTCGGCGAACTCCGACGTGAAGTCGTCGCACCTGTGGCAGCAGGGGCGTACGAGAGCCTTGACTTTCTTGAGCCTGGCCCTGTGGGCGACCTCGTCACCCTCGTAGGCGTAGAATCGGCCGCTCTTGATCTCGAACTTGGTGACCTTGCCGAGGTCGACGCCGTTGGACTCCAGGTAATCCATGAAGTCTCCATAGTTGAAGGTCTCCATACAGAAGAGCCCGACCCTGAGCCCCACGGAGTCCGTGAACCTCTTGTTCCTGGACTTACCCTGGGTGAGCCTGCTTAGCCCCCTCATCTGGCAGGCCGTACCCACCACGGCGATGTTGCCCAGTTTCTCCTCCTTCACCGCCTTCTTGACGCCTACGAGCGTAGGGCTCGACGTGTACTTGGTACCCGCGCTTTCTATCACGTTCTCCTTATCCTTAGCTATGAGTGGGGATGGCGCCCATATCTTGTCTTCCTCCAGCCCGGCGACGATAACGGCGTCGCCGCCGTCCTCGATGAACTGGGACAGCAGCGAAGTCACGACGCCTCCGTCCTGAGCCTTCTCGCGGATGTCCTCTCTCCTGGTTCTCGCGGCGTAAACTGCACTGTAGATGCCTGTGAGCTGCTCGCTCTCTTTCCTGGTCCGGCCGTGGATGGCTTCATCCATCTCGTCTACACTGAAGTTTGTCCTAGGGCAGTTGGCGTAGCATAGACCGCACTCTATGCAGTCGCCGACGAGGCGAGGCAAGCCTTCCTCCAACTCTATGACGTTCACGGGGCAGACGGCGACGCATGTGCCACACGAGACGCATAGGTTTCTGTCGGCCACATCCTTGACTAGGTCACCGAAAATCTTCTTCTCTTGGGCCAATGGGAATCAATAGAAAAGCAATATACATGTTTAACAGTTTTTCTGGCACAAGTACAGTAATTACTTAAATTATCGGCGAGTAAAGTTTCTCAAAACTTTTTATAGTAACGATATATTCTTTGTCAGGTCTTGAGGGTGTCAGTATTTTGAAGCTGGACGCTATATTTAGGCCGAAGTCAGTAGCCATCATTGGCGCTTCTAACACTCCGGGTAAAGTCGGATACGTCTTAACTGATAACCTGCTTAAGAGCGGGTACGCAGGGAGCGTCTACCCGATCAACGTGCGTGGAGGCGAAATCCTCGGCCATCAGTCATACAAGTCCATACTGGATGTTCCAGGCGACGTCGAGCTGGCGGTCATAGCTATACCCTCCCAGTACGTGATATCCACGGTCGAGCAGTGTGGAGAGAAAGGCGTGGAGGCGCTCATAGTCATCTCTGCCGGATTCAAGGAGACTGGACACGAAGGGGCTGAGCTGGAGAAGAAGCTCGTAGAGACTGTGAAAAGGTACGGGATGAGGCTGCAGGGACCCAACTGCCTGGGCGCCACAAATACCCACGTGCCCTTCGACCTGAGCTTCGCATCCTCCCTCCCCAAGAAAGGCAGCATAGGGTTCATAACGCAGAGCGGCGCGTTGGGCACCGCCATCCTTGACTGGATCATCGCCGAGGAGATTGGGTTCGGCAGCATAATCAGCCTGGGCAACAAGGCCGACCTCGACGAGATAGACTTCATAGAGGCCATGGCCGAGGACCCTGACATCAAGGTGATCCTGCTATACCTGGAGAGCATCGAGAGGGGCCGAAGGTTCCTTGAGGTTGCCGAGAGGGTCGTCAAGAAGAAACCCGTCATGGTGGTGAAAGGCGGCACAAGCAGCGCCGGCGCCAAGGCGGCGGGCAGCCACACGGGTGCCCTGGTCGGGAGCTTCCTCGCCTACCAGAAGGCGTTCGACAGGGCGGGGGTTATACTCACGGAGAGCATGGAGGATCTGTTCAACTACGCCGTGGCTTTCACACAGCAGAGTCTGCCAGAGGACGAAGGCATAGCCATAGTCACCAACGCCGGCGGCCCCGGGATACTGTCCACCGACTTGGTGGAGAAGCTGGGCCTGAAGATGGCCTCACTCTCGGAGGAGACGGTGAAAAAGCTGAAGGAGAATCTGCCGGACGCGGCCTCCACGAGGAACCCGGTAGACATACTCGGGGACGCACTCCCTGATAGGTACGCCGTCGCCGTCGAGTGCGCCT
>JAEHCT010000084.1 GCA_020697635.1 Candidatus Bathyarchaeota archaeon | reverse complement strand
TGTCTGTGGGCTATTTTTGGTTGCCAGAACCTTTTTCGATTAACTTACACATTAATGACTTGAACCGCTCATCCTCACCGGATGACAGACAAGGGTTTAGCTTCTCGAATCCGTGTAACCCGTAACTCGTGTCATTGATAGTTACTCGGCGTCTTCCTTCCACACCTTCAGAGCCCAATGAAGGTGAGTTTGAGGCTCGTAGAACTTGAATACCCACCCAAAAAACCGTTTTGGACTGTGTTACACGTGGAACGGTGGGGCGTAGGATGTGTGGCGTCGGGAGGCCAGCGGTCTTTGCGTGCTCTCTTCTCTCACATCTCGGCGTAAACAACCTGCTGGGTAACCCTTGTGTCCCAGAGCGGAGAGAGTCACTGCATGAGTAAAGTGATTAAAATAGGTGAAATCTGAAAAAAGGATGTCTATCTATTAGATTTATAGAGGTTAGCGTCGTCTTCTTCTGTATCGCCGATCGTCGGGCCGGTACAAAATCCTGTTATGGTAGTTACGGTGGTTCTTCCTAATGGGTCCAGTGCTCTTCACTCTACTCGTTTTATCTACGTTAGGCGTCTGCGCCCTGACCTTCCCGGCCTTCGTCAGCGATCCGTGTGTGGGTACTATTTTCACCTCCTAACTCGGGGGTAACCCTTTAAAGACATCAAACGAGAAAGCCTAGCCTAAGTCAGTTGCGGCTTGGATCCATTCCTTCACGAGAGGCAGCTTAGGAGGCCGCTTGGTTATCCCTTGGGCTTCGTTGACCGCCAACAAGTTGGCCAACAGCACCTCCGGTGCATACTCCTTGATCGATTCGACGGAGTTTATTCCGGCGGCCTTCAACAGCTCTAGGTACTTGGGTCCAACGCCGTTCAGCTCACCCAAGTCTGTACCCGTTTCAGGTATCTGCTCAGCCTCAGTGGGTTCATCCGAAACTTGCTCAGTCTCAGTGGGTTCATCCGAAACTTGCTCAGTCTCAGTGGGTTCATCCGAAACCTGCTCGACGCCGGGTGGTATAACCTTGACGTCGACGGCCTCTTTTCCCTTCGGGGTGTCTATGAGCCTGAACTCTACTTCCTGGCCCTCGCTCGGAATCTCAGTGGATTGAAAGTTTGATGAATGAAAGAAGATGTCCTTCTCGCTATCTTCATACTCTATGAATCCGTATCCTCTATACGACAGATATTTCTTGATTTTTCCCTTCACTTGTTTTCTCCTCTTCATCTCACTTAATGTTATTCATCACAATCTTTATTGTGCTGACGTTCCTGAGTCTTCCCTCCTCCGTGGTCAACTCCTCGGTACCAATCTCAATTAAATCTACCTTGAGATCAGACAAGAACCTGCTTCTGGTGACCTCGGCCACGTCTACGGCGGTGCTTATAGCCGCTCCTCTCGCCTTCATGACGACTGTGTCACTGTTTCTCAGAACCTCGAGGACGGCTGTACAGTAGTTAAGTATCGGTTTCCGACCGATAAAGACTGTATTTTCTGACGACATGATGTTCACTACCTGTTCGCAGCGTTGATCAGTTTGCTAGAAAGAAGAACGCTTTGGCATATCTAACTAGCGCCTTGTTATATTAAAGTATTTAAACATCACTCGTATCAGAAAAATGAGAAGAATTCCGGGCGATAAACCATTGGGCCATCTAATATCTCCTGGAAGATACAGTCTTTCCAATCAGTAGGAAAAGTGGCTTCACGTCTAAGGGTGAATGGATCAGATTTTATCGAAGGGCCAGATGGGCCTCGGTATGTTTCTGTAGGTGAACCACTCAAGGTTCGGCGTGGTCAGCCCAGGCGCGTCCACCTCGAATACCGCCCTGCTGAAGGGCTCGTAGGCGGCCCTGAAGTGGCCCCGGCTCTTCAGCACCAGTATCTTCTTGTCCGTAGGCTCGACGCCGTTACGCCTGTAGACCTCGGGGTCGTTGGGGGCGTGGCTCCTCTCGGTGAGGATTATCTCGATGCCCTGAACGTCGATGACTGCTGTCCTGCCCACGTCGGCGGGGACCCCGACGGCCATGGCTTTGTGGATGAACCTGCCGTCGGTGATGGTGCGGACTGTGCCTTTCACCCTGAGGGGCTTCCCGTGATGCTTGTCGGTCTTGCCGCCGATATCCATGCTCAGGGTTCCCCGTACGCCCACCTCTATCGCTTTAGCCACCGCCTCGGGGTCCTTGATGCACGCGACGCCCACGTTCTCGGCGCCCTGCTTCAGCAGCTCCCTGAGTATCTCGGTACCGTCCCCCGGGGCTCCTCCGCCTGGGTTATCCGCCACGTCTGCGAGTATGATCGGGCCCTCGGGGGCGTCCATCGCCGTCTTAACCGCCTCCACGATGGGGGTTAGCGGCTTCAGGAACTCCTCCCTGAGGCCCCACATCTGCTCCCCCAGCTCGTCGCAGAGCCTCTGGGCCAGCCCCGGGTCGTCGTCCGTGACGGCCACCACCGCCGAGCCCACCCTATCCACGTCTGCGTAGGGGAACGCAGGGAAGAGGCATACGTTGAGGACGCCTGGCTGCCCCTCCATGCGCCTCGCCGTCTCCAGCAGCTTCACCATCGGCCCCTCCGCGGTGCGCTGGTTTATCGTCGGCGGCACCATCCTGAGCTTCCTGTGTGCGACGACGGGCCTGATCTCGCCGCGCACCGTCCTGACCATGGCCTCGGCGGCCTCTACGCCTCTCTCGTACATGTCCACGTGGGGGTTGGTGTCGTAGCCGTAGATGGCGTCGCAGTGCTCCACCATCATCTTCGAGATGAGGCCGTGGAGGTCCAGGGTGATGATGACGGGGGTTTCGCCCACCAGCGCCTTGACCTCGCGGAGCAGAGTCCCCTCCGCCTCGGGGACATCCTCCGCGATCATGGCGCCGTGGAGGGCGAGGAGAACGCCGTCTATCTTCCCCGCGCCTCTGATCCCCGCCTTGATCTCCTCCACTATCTCCCAGTAATCCTCGTTCCTGAGGGGCCCCGCCGGCGTGGCACCAGCCTTGATGGTTGGTAGATACTCGAAGCCCTCACGCTCCAGTACGTCGAAGTAGCCGCCTATGCCGCTCCGCGTCCCTTTGAGGGTCTCCACGATCTCGTCGCCGTAGATGGGGCGAAAATCCTCTAGCGTCGTCTTCACGGTGCTGAAGGTGTTGGTCTCATGCGACATGCCGCCGATGACAACACGATAACCTGACATGGTAAAACCTGACCTCTAGCCGTATATAACATGAGGCAAACCTGTAAGTATTGACGATCCGCGAAGACAGCGAGACAGATGTCATAGGAAAGAAATGAGGGGCGATTAAGCCGGGGGTGCCTCACCTGAGGGTGACGATCTCCTTCGCGTACTTCTCCAGCTTGGAGTCGTCGAGCTCCACGCCCAGCCCCGGGCCGTCCGGCACGTGGACGAAGCCGCCCTCGAACCTGATGGGCTTCTTGACGACGTCGTCCTTCATCCACTCGGGGAACCCAGACAGCTCGCACTTGTGGGTGATGACACGCCTGTACGCCGAGATTATCTGTGTGGCGGCGGCGAGGCTGACGCCCATCTCCACGTCGTCGTGGAACATGCACGGGATGTTCATCACCCGGGCCATCTCAAGCAGCCTCCTGGCCCCGGTGACTCCGCCCCACGGCCTGTAGGTCTTGAGGCCCAGCACCCCGACGGCGCCCACGTCTATGAGGTTCTTGACGTCCGAGAGCAGGTACATGGACTCGTGGGGCAGTATGGGGGTGTCCACGGCGGCCGCGACCTCGGCGAGGGACGCGAAGTCCCACCACACCGTGGGCTGCTCCACCGCCTCGACGCCGTAAGGCTCGACGGCCCGTATCATCTTCACGGCGTCGGCGACGCCATACCCCTGGTTGCAGTCTACCCTCAGCGAGACGTCGTCGCCGACCGCCTCACGGACGGCGGCTGTGCACTCCACGTCCTGGCCGGGACCGATCTTGAGCCTGATCCCCGTGTAGCCCTCGGCTGTGAGCCCCTCGGCGGTCGAGGCCACTTCCGCCGGCTCACCGAGGCCGATGAGTGCCACGTTGGGTATCTTCTCAGGCGGTGACCCGCCAAGCAGCCGGTGCACGGGCACTCCGAGCGTCTTTCCCTTGATGTCCCAAAGAGCCATGTCTATGGCGGCCTTAGCCATGCTGTATGTGGGCGCGTAGTAGTCCATCCTCGCCCATATCTCCTCGGTCTCGAAGGGGTCCAGGCCCAGGACGTTGGGGGCCAGCCACTTCTTTATGACGGCTGCGACCACGGGCTGTGACTCCGGGGAGAGCGGCGGAAGCGGCGGCACCTCGCCCACCCCGGTGACGCCCTCGTCCGTGTGCACCCGCGTCAGTATGAACTCGAAGGGCTCGCCTTCCCCCAGGTTACCGTACCGGGCTAGCTTCAGCACCTTGCACCGCGGCATGTCCACGGGGATGATCTCGATCTCTTTGATCCTCAACTCACACACCTGAGATAAATCTCATCGACTGAATATATCAGGTTTAAACAAGGTTGTTCTGGGGGCTTGGCTCGATGCGAGATTTTATCAGACATACGGGTGACTCAAGTAGAGGAGTGGGTTTCATGAGTTTTGGCTCTGATAAGCTCAGGTACGAGGCAGTCGAGGGGTGGGGCAGGCTCCCTGAGGGGTGGAGCTTCGGACGCGTCATAGGGGTCGCCGTCGACTCACGTGACGACGTCTATGTCCTCAACAGGGGCGAGCACCCCCTGATAGTGTTCGGCAGCGACGGCTCCTTCAAGGGTTCATGGGGTGAGGGGGTCTTCAACGCCCCTCACGGTCTCTACATCGACGGCGAGGTCGCCTACGTCTCGGACTACAGGGACCACACCGTCAGGAAGTTCACCCTTGGCGGAGAGCTCCTCCGCATGTGGGGGACCAAGGATCAGCCCGGCGGGGAGGGGGAGCCCTTCAACAGGCCCACGGACGTGGCGATTGCGCCTGGCGGCGAGATGTATGTCTCGGACGGCTACGGGAACGCCAGGGTCCACAAGTACTCTAGGAGCGGCGAGCTCCTGTTCTCGTGGGGGAAGCACGGCTCCGGGCCGGGCCAGTTCGAGATAGTCCACGACGTGTGGGTGGTAGCGGATGGACGGGTGTTTGTCGCGGACAGGCAGAACCACAGGATACAGATATTCTCGCCGGACGGGGAGTACATAACGGAGTGGACCGGCCTCCGCCAACCCTGCGGCGTCTACGTCGACGACGAGCTTGTGTATGTACCTGAGCTCCAGGCCAGGTTCAGCATACTGGACATGGAGGGACGGGTCGTCGCCAGGTGGGGCGGGGAGAAGAGCAGGGAGCCGGGGCTCTTCATCGCGCCTCACTGCGCGTGGGTCGACTCCAGGGGAGACCTCTACGTGGGGGAGACCTTGGAAGGCAGCAGGATACAGAAGTTCGAGAGAAAGTAACTATAGAAACCGTGGCGGGCTCGGTGCCATCCTAATCTATACAGGGTAGGTTCCACTTCAGTCTCGGGGTCGCTAGGACCGTGCCTAAATCGAGTCCAGTGCTTCGGCGAACTCGTCTAGCCGGATGCCTGTCCTCGCCGTGAGGACGCCGTGGACTCTCTGGTAGTGTTCCTTCGATTCCTTCATCATCTCGACCACCTCAGGCTTCAGCCCCACCGAGCCGACGCCGCCCTCCATGGTCACGGCGAAGTCGATGATCCTCCTCGTGGCGGCCATGACCTCGAAGTACTCGATGTCCGCGACCTCCATCCCGCTTTGCTCGGTATATATAGCGAGGATGGGGTCTCTGAACATCTCCCCGCCGAACGTCGTGTACAGAAGCATGGTCCCGCCGAGGTCCATCCTGTGGTCCCCGATCCTGGACGCGCTCCAGTCGATGACGGCCTCCGAGCCGTCCTCCCTCAACATGACGTTCATCCCATGGTAGTCCATGTGGACAAGCGAAGGGGGGGCTGCGTCGATGTACGGCTTGCGTTCCGTCAACCAGTCCACGACAGGCTTCAACCACTGCAGGTGCCCCTGAGCTGTTCTCCCGTACCAGTCAAGACTGTCTTGGATGTGGTCACCGGTGTACGATAATCCCGGGACATCCTTGAAAGGAGTGACATCGAGTCGGTGGAGCCATACAAACAGCTTGATTAACCTGTTTAAGCCTCTCTGAAGCTCCTCGTGTGTCTCGTTCCTGTAAGTGGCGTCCAACGTCTTTCCGGGGATTCTTTCCATGAGGATGAAAGGCTTCCCGATGGTCGCCCCAGATTCTTCATGACCGTAGACAC
>JAEHCT010000083.1 GCA_020697635.1 Candidatus Bathyarchaeota archaeon | reverse complement strand
AATCATCGCCGCGCTGTAGTGGCCATGCGTGTACGCGTACAAGCCGAGGCTCAGGTGGAGCACGAACCCCATCCCCGCCTCCAACCCGTTGAACCCGGCGAGGAAGTTGGTGGCGTTGCTGCAGCACAGCACCGCCAAAGGCACAAGCACCAGCGGGTAAGCCAGCCCCAGCTCCACGCGGCCTATGAACGGCAGCGTCATCCGGCTCACGCCCGCGTTCACGGCGGCGAGGGGCACAGCCGCGGGGAGCGGGATGAAGAAGTAGAGCCACCTGGGTATCCCCCTCTTCTTGTACTGCTCGAAGAAGCCCTCCCCCTCACGCCTCTTGATCAACGCCGTCAACGTGTCGAATATCCCTATGAGGGTGATTATGAGTATGGTGTTGAGGCTGGCTAGGATGTATATTATTCCCGAGAGCCTAGGCGGCACGAATATCTCCACGCCTATGAAGAAGAACACCCCCATCAGGAACCCGACGACGACGCCGGGGCCTCCCATGTCCGCCACCACCGTCTCTTCCGCCTTCATGATGTCCCTGCCCACGATGCCCGCCGCGTGCATGTACCTGTTGAAGTAGGGTATAATCACGTAGCTTACCGCGAAGCTGAATGCCACCGCGCCTATGATGCTTAAGGGGACGCTGCTCAAACCGTTACCCAAACCCATATTGCCTAGCTATTTTATCATACTTACCCTGAAACAGCCTCCGCCGACGGAGAAAACCACCTTGAAAGCCCTGATAGTCGACGCCCTCGCCTCGGGCAAGGGGACGCGTAAGACCACGAGAGACGTCATAGGGGCTGGGCCGCGCACCGTCGCCGGGGTGCTGGAGACACACGGCCACGAGACCAGGATAGCGCCGGTGGAGTTCTATCTAGGCGGGAGACGCGGCGAAGCAGAGTACGACGCCCTCCTGGTGAGCGGGATGACCAGCGACCTGCAGGCGATACAGCGCACCGTGAGGAAGTGGAGACGAAGCAGCGTCGGCCCCGTCCTCCTCGGGGGCCCCGCCGCCGGCGAGCCCGAGAGAGCCCTCTCCAAGACCGGCGCAGACATAGCCATCGTCGGGGAGGGCGAGGAGACCCTGGCCGAGCTCCTCTCCATGGGGCTGGACGCTCTAGACGGCGGAGGCTTTGAAGACATCAGAGGCGTCGCTTACCGTATGCGAGACGGGGTCAGGGTCAACCCCCTGAGACCCGTCCAAGGCAGGGACGTCTTCGAGCGGTACAGACCGTCGACGCGGCGCATCAGGGACTATCCTCTCCACTACGCGGCGAGGGTGTACGTTGAGGCGGTCCGGGGGTGCAGCAACTACCACAGAGCGAGGCTCGGCCCATTGGGCGACGCTTGCACCTACTGTGAGCAGTGCACAAGCGCGGGCCTGGAGGAGAGGTACGACTGCCCCGCGGGGATACCGCCCGGATGCGGCTACTGCTCCGTGCCCAGCCTCTACGGCCCCCCCAAGTCGAGGCCCGCGAAGACAGTGCGAGACGAGGTGCGGCAGCTCCTAGAGCACGGCGTCAGACGGATCGTCCTCAGCGCCCCGGGGCTACTCGACTACGGCAGGGACCTCCTCGTCGAACCCGAGCCCCTGACCGACCCGAGGAGCCCGGAGCCCAACTACGAGGCACTGGAGGAGCTGCTGGCCGGCCTCAGCGCGTTGCCCCGGGTCGCCGAAGGCGAGGCGTCGGTGATGGCTGAGAACATCAAGGCCGCGCTGGTGACCGAGAGGGCGGCGGAGATCCTCGGTGCCTACCTCGGGGGCACGCCCATAAACCTCGGGTTCGAGACCGGCAGCGACGCACACAGCGTGGCGCTGGGGAGGCCGGACACGCCCTCCGAGACCTTGACGGCTCTCAGGCGGCTTAAAAAAGCGGGCCTGAAGCCCTACGTGTACTTCATCCACGGGCTCCCAGGCCAGAGCATGGAGAACGTGGCTGAGACCGTCCAGACCATGCGTGAGGCGGTGAGGCTCGGCGCCGAGAGGGTGATACTGTACAGGTTCACGTCCCTCCCGATGTCCGCATTCGCGGGCTGCCCCTCGGGCCCGCCCGCCGCGAGGGACCCCTTGAGCAGGAGGATCTGGGAGGCAGCCCGTGAGGCGAACAGGGGCAGGAAGGAGGCCATGGTGGGGCAGAGGCTCAGGGTCGTGGTGGCGGAGTCGTACGACAGGGACCGCAGGTACATGGTGGCGTACCCGCTCAGGCACGGCCCCGTTGTGCTGCTGGAGGGCGCGGAGGGCCGCGAGGGGGAGGTTCTGGACGTCACCGTGTACGAGGTGGCGTCGGATCGGATGGTTAGGGCCCGCTGATATTCGCTATGTTTTAAAGAGAGGGTTTAGAGTTATGTTAGGGTCGAAGAGAAATGGCAGATGCTTCCAGCTCAGATAATTTGAACCAAGAGGGGCCGGTGTACGAGTGCGTGCGCTGCGAGCGGCGGGTCCCCCACAGTGACCTCCAGAGGTATATCAGCTTCAGGTGCCCCATCTGCGGGTACAGGATATTCCGCAAGGTTAGGGCGCAGGTCGTCAAGAGGGTGAAGGCGAGGTAACGATGGCGAGCCTGGAGAAAGCGAAGACCCTGGAGGAGAAGAGGGCTGCCCTCATCATAAAGTACAGGAAGTTAAAAGTCGACAGCACCGAGAAGGACGAGGATAAGCTAGTCTATCGCCTGAGCAGGGGCGACGAGACGTATATAGTGCACGTACTGCTGGGGAAGAAGACCATAGGCATCGCCTACATACGTGAACTCAGGGACAAGGTGGACGAGGAGGAAGTCACCGGCGGCCTCGTCGTCGGCGATGGCAAGTACACGTACTCCGCTAGGAGTTCGGCCCCGGAAATGAAAATCGAGCTGATCCCGCCGACGCTGCCCATCTTCGACATCTTCGAGCACGACCTGGTGCCCCTCCACGAGGTGGTGTCGCAGGAGGAGAGGAAGGAGCTGTCGAAGAAGTATCACGCGGAGCCCTACCAGTTCCCATGGATAAAGAGCGTGGACCCCATCTCCATTATCCTGGGGGCCAAGCCAGGCGACATCATAAGGATCACGCAGAAGAGCGAGACCGCCGGGAAGTATTACAACTACAGGTACGTGGTCTAGTCCACTTTTCCTTCCCTGAGCTCGCTCAGGATGACCATGGCCTCGCCGAGGGGCGTGTCAAGCCTGTGGCTGATCTCCTCGGCGGATACGTCCGGGTCCTCGGGCAGCATCTCGTCCCTAACGTACGCCTTGTGGGCCCTGTAGAGGGGCAGCCTCTGCGCCGTCTCCACCAGTATGAGCCACACGGGGTTCTTCTTGGCGTCCTCCAGTGTTGTCACCCTTTCCTGATCTTGTCGTACATCTTGTCGAAGGTCCATCGGAGGCTGCTGTTTATCTCCCTGAGACGCCTCTCTCCGCCGTAGTTACTGACGTGCAGCTCCCTGAGCACGCCGTCCTCCTCCTTGACCTCGTACTCCAAGATCTCGCTCTGATCCATCTCGCCGTTGGCGGCGCGCTCCCGGTCGGTGGAACTCATGTTCGCCAGCACCCTCTCCACGAGGAAGCTCTGGAAGGGCGGTATGTCTGTCCTGAACTCGTACTCGGACTGAGGCTCGAAGACTAGGTCCTTTCCCTCGACGTTCATCCTGCCGAGGACGGCGCCGTCCTTGCTGGTGATGGACATTCCTTCCTCGAAGCTCTCAGGCGGCAGCGTCTCCGCCTGCGGCGTAGGCTGCGGGGTGGCCTTGGGGGCGGTGGGCGTCCTGAACCCCTCCGCCACGATCATGTTGTCTATCGCAGCCATGGCCGTCTTGAGGTCCGCCGCCTCGGCCTCTAGCTCAGCCATCCTCTGCTCCAGGGTCTCCTTGAACTGAAGCAGCCTCTTGGTCTCCTGTGCCTTACTCAAACCGTTGCCCCCTGCCTCTCATATTCAACTCTCCATGCAGGGATTTAAAGAGGTAACGCGCACACTCAACGTGAAGACGATGTTAGGCAAGGGATTCGTCGACAGTTACGTGGAGATCAGCCGCGAGAAGGACAGCTTCCTATGCGTCGGTATCGACCCGACGACGAGTGACATCAGGCAGAGGTACGTGGTGCCCCCGCCGCTCATAGAGTCCAAGGGCATCAGGGAGGGGCTCAAGGAGTTCTCCCTCAACGTCATCGACGCCGTCACCCCCTACGCGCCGGTGATAAAGCCCAACGCACAGTTCCTGATCTACGCCCTCTGCTTCGACGACCTCAAGGAGATCGTTGACAAGATCCATGAGGGCGGCAGCCTGGCCCTCCTCGACATCAAGCTATCCGACATAGGCACCACGATGGACGCCGGCCTCCACTGGATAGACCGTCTGGGCTTCGACGCCGTGACCTTCAGCCCCTTCCCAGGCTACGAGAACGGCGTCGACGCCGTCTACAGGTGGGCTCGTGAGAGGGATAAGGGGATATTCGCCCTCTGCCGCATGAGCAACCCGGGCACCCACGACTACCAGTCCCGGCTTATGGACGGGGAGCCGTTCTACGTCCGCCTCGCACGGGACGCACACACGCACGGCAGCAACGGCTACGTCGTGGGCTGCACCGCCTCGGAGGAGCTCGGCGTAGTCAGGGAGATCATCGGCGAGGAGCGCCTCATCCTGGCTCCCGGCCTTGGGGCTCAGGGAGGCGACCCCTTGACTGCGCTGAGGCTCGGCTCCAACAGCCAGGGGGAGCGACTCATAGTCTCGTCGTCCCGGTCGATCAACTTCGCTTACGAGTCCCTAGGCTGGGACTGGGCTAGGTACCCGGAGGCGGCCGCCAAGACGGCTGAGGAGAAACGCGACGAGCTCAACCTCATCCGTAGACGACTGGGAAAATGACTACCGTATAGATTTATAACGAGACCCAACCCACATAATGGGAGGTTTAAACGATTGACCGGTAAGATCTATGAAGTAAGGTTCCACGGCCGGGGCGGCCAGGGAGCCTGGACGGCCTCGCTCCTCCTCGCCCAGGCGGGGCTCATGGAGGAGAAGAACATTCAGAGCTTCCCCGCGTTCGGACCTGAGCGCGCCGGCGCCCCCATCACGGCTTTCACACGGATCAGCGACGAGAAGATCCAGCTCCACTCAAGCGTATACGAGCCGGACGTCGTCGTGGTCCTGGACCCCACTCTTCTCGGGCCCGCCGTCTCGAAGGGCATCCAGGAAGGCACGAAGCTCATAGTCAACACCGACGAGTCGGCGGACGCCATCAGGGAGAAGCTCGGCCTAGAAGACGTGGAGACCTGGACCGTGGACGCCACCACCCTCGCCCTGGACGTGCTGGGTAGGCCCATCACGAACACAGCGATGCTGGGGACCATAGTCAAGGCCACGGACGTGATTAAGCTGGAGAGTCTGTTCAAGGTGATTAAGGCTCGTTTCGAGGGCAAGATAGGTGAGCTAAACGCGGATCTTGTGAAGAAGGCTTACGAGGAGGCGAAGATGGGATGAGCAAGGAACGTACGTGGCAGGAGCTGCCCAAGGGGGCCGTCAGCTACAGGTCGAGCATGGAGTACAAGACCGGCGACTGGGGCGTAGACGCCCCCAAGATCGACCACGACAAGTGCGTCAAGTGCAACATGTGTCACTTCTACTGCCCCGAGGGGTGCATCCACGTCGAGGAGGATGGGACCCCGGTCCCCGACCGGGATTACTGTAAGGGCTGCGGCGTCTGCGCAAAGGAGTGCCCGGTGAAAGCGATAGAAATGGTGAGGAAGTAATGGTTGAACAGAAGTTAATGGGACTCAACGGCGACGATGCGGTCGCCTACGCCACCAAACAGGTCAACCCCGACGTGGTTGCCGCCTACCCCATCACGCCCCAGACCATAATCGTGGAGCGTTTTAGCGAGTACGTCGCTGACGGGGAGGTGGACACCGAGTTCGTGGCCGTGGAGAGCGAGCACAGCGCCATGAGCTGCAGCGTGGGAGCCTCCGCGGCAGGCGCCAGGGCGTTCACCGCCACGGCGGCCAACGGCCTGGCCCTCATGTGGGAGATACTCTACATAGCGTCCAGCCTACGGCTGCCCATAGTGATGGCGGTGGCCAACAGGGCGCTCAGCGGCCCCATCAACATCCATAACGACCACAGCGACAGCATGGGCGCCAGGGACAGCGGCTGGATACAGATCTACTGCGAGAACGCCCAAGAGCTCTACGGCGCTATCATAGTGGCGTGGAGGGTGGCCGAGCACCTCAACGTGCAGCTTCCCGTGATGGTGTGCTTCGGCGGCGTCACCCG
>JAEHCT010000082.1 GCA_020697635.1 Candidatus Bathyarchaeota archaeon | reverse complement strand
GAGGGGGCTCCTTCCCTCGGTATGTGTATCGCCCATATCTCAAGCTTCTTGGCGTTGGAGATATCCAGAATCGGGTCATCGCCTATGACTACTGTATCCTCCGGATCGACCTGCAGTCTGTCCGTGATCACCTTGTATATGCGGGGATTGGATTTCTCGTAGCTCGCCTCGTACCCCGTGCAGATGAAGTCAATGTACTCTGCGATAGGTTCGACGCCGGTTCTGAAGAACAGCTTCGGCGTCGATGTCGCTACGGCAATCTTCAGACCGATGTCACGGGCACGCTTCACGGCCTCATGCGACTCAGGGTGGAGCCGGAACGGGCTGCTCTTGAACATATCGGCGAGTTCTTTTGCGGCGTCATCGTCGACGTCTAGGCCTCTGAAGACTTGTTTGAACAGAGCCTCATGCGAGCTGAAACCGTGCTTAGGGTAATCCACGAAAACGACGAAGCTGAACGCGTGTCTCCAAGCCTGAGGATACACCTCGTACCCTCTGCCTCTGAGCAGAGACGAGACATCCTCGTCTGTGATTGTCCACTCGAACTCGCCGAGGGTTTTAAAGAGGTCAAACATGACGGCTCCAGTCGCCATACCTCAGAATTGGATGTATATGAAATAAAAGAATTGTAGAGACACCACCCTGCGCTATTGTCTGAGCCTTACGTCTAGCAGAGTCAGTGTTCCCTCCCTCACATGTTTCAGGGCTCTGAGTAACGCGGGTTTAACCTGTTTTGGGTCCTCCACGGTCTCTGAGTAGCCGTCGTAGGCTTCGACGAGTTTGGCGTAGTGGGGCGTGGGTCCGCAGCTGACGCCGTAGTACTGGTCGCGCGTCACCGAGTGTCCCTCTGGGTAGTACCGTGCGTGGCCCTTCATGGCTGCGTAGCAACCGTTGTTGTAGATGACCGTCATGAAGGGGACGCCGTGCTCCTGGGATGCCCCGAGGCAGGCCAGCACCGGGTTGTAGTTGAAGGCGCCGTCGCCTTCGAGGGCTATCACTGTCTTCTCCGGGTCGGCGAGCTTGACTCCCAGGGCTATTCCCATCCCTTGGCCGAGGCCCGTGTGCGCCACAGGGCCCGTGGACTCGTACCGCGTACCGGGAACCACACGGTTCCTCTCGATGTGCTGGTGGATCATGCCGCCGTGGGTTATGGTCTCGTTTACTATGACCGTATTCTCGTCCATCACCTGATCAATACAGTAGCAGAGCCATCTGGGGTCGATGGGGGTTTCGTCCTTGACGGCGAGAGCCTTCTTCTCAAGCTCGTCCCTTATACGCTTGTGCTCAGCCGCCCAACGTTCGCCGCGCGCCTGAACCATGGCCTCGCCCTGTTTCTCTGCTTTGACGAGCTCCACGAGCTGAGGTATCGCCACGCCTGAGTCGGCCTTCACGAGCAGGTCCGCCGGGTACCCGTAGGTGGGGTACTTGAGCTGTATGGGGTCGAGGTCCATTAAGACTATCTTCGCATCGGTCTTCCCTCGGATGCTCCCCGGGGGATACCATGGCGGCCAGGAGCTGCTGTCGATGACCAGCAGGAGGTCGGCTTCCTTCAGGTAGGGAGAGACGTTGGTGCCCATGTGGAGTCTGTGGTTCGTGGGGAAATTCATGTATCCGGGGATCTCGAACACGGGTATGCTAAGTAGCTCGGCAAGCTCGACGAGCGAGGCCACCGCTCCATGGTTTCGTCCAAGGTACCTGGTGTAGATCAGGGGGTTCTCTGCCTTCACCAGCATCTCCTTCAGATCCAACAGCACTTTGGGTTCAGCCGTTGTGGGTGAAGGCAGAACATATTTAGTCGGCAGCCTCATGGTTTTCGTCTTCTCGAAGAGTATCTCCCTGGAGACGCTGAGGAGCACGGGGCCCTTTACGTCGCTTGAGGCGATCTGGTACGCCCTCTGGATGGTCGCAAGGATGTTGGCGTTGGTCTCGGGGGAGTCTCCCCACTTCACGTAGGGCTGGACGAGGCGCTGCTGGCCCCCCACCTCGGTGAAGCTCAGGTAGTGGGGGCCGGGGGTTCCGCCGTAGACCTCCCTGTCGTGGGTCCTGTTCTGGCCCACCATGAGAAGCAGTGGGATCTGATCGGTGTAGGCGGCCTTGAGTTCCATGGCTCCGTGCAGGAGCCCCGCGAGCACGTGTGTCAGCAGCACCTGCGCCCGCCCCGAGGCCATGTAGTAGCCCTTAGCCATGCTGAGGGCGGCGCTCTCATGCCGGACATTAACGTAGAAGGGTTTCTTGCCCTCCGAGTTGTACCGGGCCAGGTGCTCCCAGAGTGGTATGAACTCCGAGCCTGGTGAGCTGAATACGTAGTCTACTCCGAGCCTGTGCAGCGTCTCGACGTAGCCGTGAGCCGCGTCCTCTACCTTGATCTCAGCCATAATCCTACACCGTTTGCATCATTGTACGAATACTAGTATATGAGATAAACACAACGGTAAGTCGGTACGAGTCTCTACTATGTGAGCCTTTTTCTCAGTGACTTGATGGTGCCCGAGACCGTGACTACCTGTACCGACACGGGGGCACCGTTGATCGCCGTGATGTGCGCGAGCGCCGCCCTGGTCTCGGTGAGCCTGTCGTGGCTGCACCTGATTATCCCCCGCCTGTGCTGCTGGTTGTACTCGATCATCCTATAGTCCGTCTCCGCCGCTCCCTTGACGCCGTACAGGAGATGGATCTTGTCCGAGATGGCATGGCTCAGGTCGGCTTCGGTCAAGTCTGCTTCGCTGTGGACCTGTAAAGCCAGGTACCGTCTTCGCACGTTGCGTACAGGCATTATGGATATGAGGGTGGGTCTGGGCTGATAATCTCTCTGGTCAGTGTTCTACACGGATCAATCTGCCGGAGGCGTCCATCTGGCTCACGCCGAACTCGCTTCGGACCTCGCTGAGCATATCCGCGTCGAAGACCGGTCCGTCCTTGCAGACCCTGTAGGGGCCTATGGCGCAGTTACCGCATAGCCCGACGGCGCACTTCACGTAGCGTTCGAGGCTGGCCTGTATGGGTAAGCCGTGCCCCCGGGCTGACTGGTAGACCTTCGCCATCATTAGCTCGGGTCCACAGGTGTAGACCATATCGAACGCGTCTTCCTCCATCAACATCGCGGCGTACCCCGAGGCGTAGCCGCTGTACCCCCGTGAACCGTCGTCGGTGGATACGATGAGGTTCTCGCCGAGGGTCTCCTCAAGCCTGTCCGCGAACAGGAGCATGTCGGCGCTCCTCGCGCCGAGGACGAAGGTGGGTGTGGTTCCCTGCCGATGCATCTCCTCTACGAGGGGCATCAGGGACGCGGCCCCTGAGCCGCCGGCCACGAACAGTGGCTTGTCTCCTTGCACCGTGTAGCCGTTCCCGAAGGGGCCCCTCAAGCCGACCCTGTCGCCAGTGCTGAGGCTGTTGAGCTTGAAGGTCATCTCGCCTACCCCCCTGACGGTGATGCGGGACAGACCGTCCATGTCTATGGCGCTGACCGACATGGGCACCTCGTCCACCCCGGGGAGCCACACCATCAGGTATTGGCCCGGCTTGGCGCCGCGGGTCTCCTCGTCGCGGAAAATGAGCGAGGAGACGTCCCTACACTCTGATACTACATCTGTCAGCTCTACTGTCCTGTTCTTCTCCGATTTGATGTGCAAGTCCTACAACCTCCTTGATGCCGCTGAACCCGTTCATTTCCAGGTAGCGACGGATGCCCTCGTTAACCTGGCCATAGACCTCGAAGCCGTGGGTCATCACAGCGGTGCCTATCTCCAGCGCGGAGGCGCCCGCGAGGAGGTACTCGATCGCGTCCTCCCAGGTTGTGACGCCGCCGCATCCAATGACGGGAATATCGACGGCCTCCGCCACCTCCCAGACGCATCTGAGGGCGACGGGCTTCACGGCGGGCCCGGACAGGCCGCCCGTGGTGTTCGTCAGGATCGGCCTCTTGAAGTTGATGTCGATCGCCATTCCCTTCAATGTGTTCACCGCAGTTATGGCGTCGGCGCCTCCTCTCTCAGCCGCCATGGCTATCTCCTTGATGTCGGTGACGTTTGGGCTCAGCTTAACGAACAGGGGCAGACGGGTCTCCTCCCTCACGGTTGCGGTCACCTTCTCCACGTTTCCGGCGTCGGAGGCCAGCATCCCCAGCTCCTCCTGCACGTTAGGGCAGCTTGCGTTGAGCTCCAGGGCGTCCGCGCCGGCTTTCGACAGCGTGCTCGCTACCTCCGCGAACTCTTCCACGCTGCCGCCGAAGAAGCTGGCCACGACCGGTACGCCCATCTCCTTGAGGGCCTTGATCTCGTCGACGAAGTACTCGGCGCCGGGGTTGGGCAGCCCCATGGCGTTCAGGGCGCCGCACGAGACCCTCACGAGGGTAGGGTTGGGGTGCCCGGTTCGAGGCGCGGGGCCGATGCTCTTCGTGACCACGGCGCCTGCGCCGCTGTCGTAGACTCGTTTGAGAATGGGGGGGCTCATGCCGAGAACGCCCGCCGCGTTCATGAGGGGGGACCGAAGCCTTAGCCCGGCTACTTCCACGGCTAAGCTTATTTTAGACAAGTCTCCCCTACGTACTCACCCATCAAACTGATAAAGGTTCGGAGGAGAAGCAGCTGAAGGCAACGATACTTGGATCCATGATCGGCGTACACGCGTTCAACGAGAAGAACGAGATCATCGCCGAGTCGCACCATCCTAGGGACGCTAAAGAGATCGCTAGGGCTATGATACGGTTGAGAAACGGCGAGGTGACGAGGGAGGCCGCCGATTTGCTCGAACAGCTGCGAGGGCTGGGCGTCGAGGAGGTCACCGGGCCCAACGAGGCGCTGATGGAGTCCATCGCGGCGCAGGGGTTCAAGGCAGCCGTCGAGGCCATGCCTGCTGCTGGCGAGTATCTGCGGGACAACATCCAACGCATGGCGTTGGCCGCCGGGTTCATAGACTCCGTGGAACGGTTCGGTGAACTCTCGCACTCGGTGAACACTGAGGTCGCCAAAGCTATGGTCCACGAGGCGCTCTCCGAGAGGGAGAGCCTCCTGATGCCGACGGTTCAGCTGCTCGTGGAGATGGACACCGTGCTGAACAGCCTCTCCGGGAGGATGAGAGAGTGGTACGGTATCCACTTCCCTGAGCTGGGTCGGAGAGTCAACGACCACAGGGAATACGCGAAGATAATCAAGGTGTTCGGAGACAGGTCCAACATCACCGTCAAGAGGCTCCAGGAGCTCTCCTTCAAGAAGAGGGACGCGGAGAGGATCGCCGCGGCCGCGGAGGGCTCCATGGGCGCCGCCTTCGACGAAGACGACTTGGCGATGGTCCAAGCCTTCACCGAGAACCTCCTCAGCCTGTACGGGGGTAGAGACGATCTCACCGAGTACATATCTGGGCTAACGGAGGAGATGGCACCCAACATCGCTTACCTGGCTGGGCCTGTTCTCGGCGCCAGGCTCATCCAGAGGGCGGGGAGTCTCAGACGCATGGCCATGATGCCCGCCAGCACCATACAGGTGCTTGGAGCCGAGAAGGCCATGTTCCGGTCGCTCAAGACCAAGGCGAGGCCGCCGAAGCACGGCCTGCTGTTCCAGCATCCGTACGTGCACGGGGCTCCGAGAGGCAGGAGGGGAAGCAGGGCCCGCAGCTTGGCCGCCAAGATAGCTATAGCGGCTAGGGCCGATGTTTTCAGCGGCGAGTTCATCGCAGAAGATCTTCGGCGGCGGCTGGAAGAAGGTTAGCTGTTCTTCGATAGCTGTATGTTGATGGTGGACACGTTTCTCAGTTCGTCGTCGCTCCCCATCCGCTCGGTGCCTATCTTGATTTCGTCGACGCACAGGTCTTTCAGGAAGCTTCTTCTGCATACCTCTACCACGTCGACGGCGCCGCTTATGGCGCGTCCCCGAGCCAGGACGTTGACGCTGGGCGACCTCTGGAACGCCGTGACGATGGCGGTGACGTAGTTCAATATGGGTTTGGAGCCGATGTAGACGTTCTCGGTCATGGATTAATCAGGCATGACTTGAAGAGGCGTCAACTTAAGCTATACTAACCAGTTAAACCTGTGTCCCGGAACTCCCTGACATGGGTGTGGTCGACAACTTTGGGTAGCTAAATAATTAAGGAACTCACTAAATAGATGACGATTACTATGATATTACTTTGAACAGTAAATAACCGCATTTACATAAACAAGCAATAATGTATCGAAGAGAAACAATATACTATAGATAAACACCCGTCAATATATGGTACATATTAAAGTTAAAAAATGAGAAGAAAATCTGGGTGTTTACACTGTAGAAGACAATGGATCTA
>JAEHCT010000081.1 GCA_020697635.1 Candidatus Bathyarchaeota archaeon | reverse complement strand
CCATGCCCGCAACCGAGATACAGATCAAGGCCAGGACCGACAACCCGATCCACAGGCTCACCGAGAAGTACCCGTCGCTCAAGATATGGATGTGGTGCAACTTCGTGCAGGACGTCTACGAGATCGTGTCAGACAGCCCGGAGGAGTTCCAAGGCGCCGTCGAGGAGTTCAGGAGACTCTATAACGTGCTGGACGAGACCGAGATATCCACCAACATCAGGCTGATAACCCAGAACTGCGTGTGCAGCAGGGAGACCACCGTCCACGACAACATCCAGGAGCTCGAGATACTGAACCTGATGCCCATATACTACACCCGGGGCCACGAGTACTACAGGCTCATCGCCTTCAGGCACGAGGCCCTCTCCGAGCTCTTCGACAGGCTCACCGATCAAGGGTTCCAGGTTGACGTGCTGGAGAAGGCGCCCTTCAACGGCATGGTCTCCGACAGCCTCATCACGCTGAGCTCGCTGGTAGGCAGCCTCACGGACAAGCAGGTGGACGCCATAGTCGCGGCCTACAACAACGGGTACTACCAGACCCCCCGCAGGGTAAACGTGCAGACCATCGCCGACAGGGCGAAGGTGCCCCGCACGACGCTGCAGGAGCACCTGAACAAGGCCGAGAACAAGCTCATCTCATCGATAATCCCCCAGATACAGCTCTACGCACGCAAGACAAGGTCCAGCAGCCGCTAACCAGGCAGGGTCGGTTCTCGTGATCATCGGATTCTTGATGATCGCCGGTGGCAACTTGGGCGCAGGTGTCGGCGTGCTCAGGGCAGCCTTAGGGATCTGGAGCGACTACAGCCGCTACAGCAAGTCGTTGAAACGAAACCCATAGCGCTATTCACCAAGACAATAATATTCATCCTGATGGTAAGTGAACCGGAGAAGGGAGTAACATGGACAGTATACAACTCTACGTCGAGGACAGCTACCTCAGGGAGTTCGACGCCTCCGTCGTCAGGGCGGGTCCCAGATTCGTAGTCCTCGACAGGACCGCATTCTACCCCGAGGGTGGAGGCCAGCCGACCGACATGGGCACTCTCGAAGCGGGTGGTACCGTCTATAACGTCGTAAAGGTGATGAAGCGTGGCCCCCAAATATTCCACTACCTCGACGGAGACATCGCGGAAGATACCGAGGTTCATGGAGTCATCGACTGGGAGCGTCGATTCAACTTCATGAGGCTCCACAGTGGGGAACACCTCCTCACCGGCTTATTCGAGGCTGCCGGCAGCGGACCCAAGGTCTTCAGCAGCTTCAGCCAGCTGGACTTCAAGCCCAGCGACCTAGACGAGGATACGATTCAGACCGTGTGGCGGCGGTTCGACGAGATCATCGAGACGGATATACCTGTCCGGATATACTACACCTACAGGGACCAGCTGGACGTCGGTGACGACACCCGCAAACAGAGCTTCCTCGAGAAGATACCCACGGGCGTGGAGAGGCTCAGGATGGTGGAGATCGGGGAGTACGCCCACACCTTCTGCATGGGCACCCACGTCAAGAGCACCGGCGAGATAGGGAGGCTCAGGAGCCTCAGGCTGGAGCCCAAGAAGAAGCGCCGGAAGATAGTGTACTTCGAGCTCTAGCCAACACAACGCCGTTCAAGCCAAGGGTTTCCATGACATAGGTGAAAATAACGTTAAATCACTTGAAAACAAGTACTCTTCGGTGTCTTCTTGCGAATCAAACCCTTTAGGCTTGAAAGATGGCTTCTCAGAAACGCTGAGCTGGACCTCGGCGGAGGCGGGGTATCCAAACTGAGGCTAGGCGACGTTTTACCTAGCCTAGACCCGGACACCCTGATGAAGTACGGCAGGACCGATGGCTCGGACGAGCTGAAAGAGAAGCTCATGGAGTGGTTTCCAGGTATCGAGCCCGAGAACATTCTCATAACCTCAGGGACCAGTGAGGCCAACCTCATCCTCAACCTGACGGTTCTCGAATCCGGCGACCACTATCTCACAGAGAACCCTCAGTACGAGCAGACCACGGGACTCGCAAAGGCCATGGGTGTGAAGGTCGACGAGTTCCAGCTCAGGGAGGATGACGCGTGGAGGCCAGACATCGAGGAGATCAAAGAAAAAATCAATCCCCAGACCAGAGTCATCTTCCTCGACAACCCCAACAACCCGACAGGCGCCGTGCTCACCAGGGACGAGATGAAGGCCATCAGCGAGATAGCCGAGGACGCCGGCGCGTACCTCCACTGCGACAACGCCCTCAGAGGCTCCGAGCTAAACGGCGAACCCGCGTCAACCCCCCTCAAGTTCACGGAGCGGGGCGTCGTGACGGGCAGCGTATCCAAGCTGGGGGCGACCAGCCCAAGGATAGGCTGGATAATAGGCGAGCCAAGCCTCATAGAGCGCTGCTGGGTGATGAAGGACTACACCACCCTCGGCCACTCGGGGCTCGGCGAAGCCGTCGCCATAGCCATACTCGGGAAACGAGAGCAGCTCATAGAGAGGAACCTCCAGATCAGCAGGACGAACCTGAAGACGCTCGGCGAATGGGTTAAGAAACGCCTCGACTTCGACTGGAGGCAGCCGGACGCCGGGTTCACGGGGTTCCCCAAATACGAACACGGGATCGGCTCCGAGGAGCTCTGCGAGAGGCTATTAACAGAGAAAGGCGTTCTCCTGAGCCCCGGCAGCTTCTTCGGCAAGGAACAACATCTCAGGATCAACACCGGTTCACGAGGCGGCGCACTCGCCGAGGCCCTCTCAAGGCTCGGCGGCCTCGCCGACGGGCTCTCCATGCGATAAATCTAATTCATCTCACTCCTACCCTAATCTATGAGTTCTCTCAGAAAGGTCATCGAGGGATGCAGGGTCGTCGATCTGAGTCACAGCCTAGAGGAGGGGATGCCGCGCCCCCAAGTGCCCTACGGCCACATCCCATGGAAGTCGTACGAGAAGGGAGACGGCTTCAACACCTACATGTTCCTGGTGTTCGAGCACGCGGGGACCCACGTAGACGCCCCTGTGCACCTCGGCGGAGTCGACGGACCATCCATCGACGAGATACCTGTGGAGAGGTGGATGGGCGACTGCTACGTTCTGGACATGACCCATAAAGCGGAGAGAGAGTTCGTTTCCCTCGACGAGGTAAAAAAATGGGAGGTCATGCACGGCGAGATAGAGGCGGGCGCCATGGTCCTGTTCCGCTTCGGCTGGGAGCGCAGATGGACCACGGAGTACGGCGTCGAGAACCAGATCTATCTGAGGGACAACCCGGGGATCTCCGAGGAGGTCGCGCAGTACTTGGCTTCCCGTAAGGTGAAGCTAGTGGGAGGCGACGTGCCCACCATCGACTCCGACGCCGACCCCGAGGAGCACGCCCACAGGGTTCTCCTGCCCGCTGGGGTTCTCATCCTCGAAAACGCGGCAAACCTTGGGAAGCTTCCGCCTCGCGGCGCATTCATGTTCGCAGCGCCTCTCAAGATTAAGGACGGCACAGGCTGCCCGGTCAGGGCGTTCGCGTTTATCTAAAAGATGTGATCCATTTGTGGAAGGACAAGCTGAAAGAGGATAGAACTGAGTGGCTTCTGGAGCCAAGTGCCCCGTCGGTTAGGTACTGGGCTTTGAGGGACCTCCTAGACCTAGAGGAAGACAACCCAGACGTCGTGGTCACCCGGGACATGATCATGGAGAGCCCCATCGTCACCGCGATCCTTGACGCGATGAACCCGGAAGGATACTGGGAGAACGTGTACAGCATGTACCTCCCCAAGTACACAGCGACCACCCACCAGCTACTCATCCTCGCCGAGCTGGGCGCCAGGAGAACCCCCGAGATCGAGAAGGCGGTGGAGCACCTCTATAGGTTCCAGAGGAACAGCGGCCACTTCCTCACCGAGATGCCCAAAACAGAGCGTGGGAGAGATAGCGTGGTGAAGGACGGGTGCTGCCTCGACGGCAACGTACTCTACTACCTGAATCACTTCGGTTATATGGATGACCCCCGAACCCAGAGGACGCTTGACTTCCAAGTGGAGCACCACGACGACGACAACGCCGGCTGGAGGTGCAGGGCGTACCCCATCGACCCTGACCGGGTGTTCCCCGTTAACTGCTACATGGGCGCCACCAAGGTTCTGAAGGCTCTGAGCATAATCCCGGAGGAGAGGAGGAGCCCAGAGGTCAGGCGGGTGATACTCAGGGAGGTGGGGAACCTCATGGACAACAACGTCTACCAGTATCTCCGGAACCCGGACGGTAGCCGTAAAGACAAGGCCGGGTGGAAGCGGTTCGGGTTCCCCCTCTTCTACCAGACGGACGTCCTTGAGATACTGGACACCCTGACGAGGCTCGGGGTCAGGGACCAGCGGATGAAGCCCTCCATAGACATGGTGCTGGAGGCGCAGCAGAGGGACGGCGCATGGCTGCTGAAGCACACGTTTAACGGCAAGATGATCGTCGACATAGAGGAGAAGCACAAGCCCAGCAAGTGGATCACCCTCAGAGCCATGCGGGTCCTCAAACTCTACTATTCAAGTATGGCTTAATTCTGATCAGATTATGAAAACGGTTTATAACCCTAGCTTCAACAAGTATCTCAAGGTGAAACAATCAACATGATAGGTTACCTTATAGGAGGACTCGTAGTCCTCGCAGTCGCAGTTATAGGGTTGTACATCTCGTACAACAACAGGATAGTGACCCTGGCCAATAGGATCGAGGAGGCCTGGGCCCAGATCGACGTGCAGCTCCAGAAACGGTTCGATCTGGTCCCCAACCTCGTCGAGACAGTCAAAGGGTACGCCAGCCACGAGAAGGAGATATTCGACAACATAGCCAAGGCACGCGCCGGCATGGTGTCCGGCAGCAGGCAGGCCCGCGTCGAGGCGGATAACGTGCTGACTCAGGCTCTCGGCAGGCTCTTCGCCGTCGCCGAGGCCTACCCAGACCTGAAGGCCCAGGCGAACTTCAAGTTGCTCCAGGAGCAACTGGAGGGAATAGAGAACAAGATCGCGTACGCCCGCCAGTACTACAACGACAGCGTGCTCAGCTTCAACAACATAGTAACCACCATCCCCGGCGTCTGGTTCGCTGGAGGACGCGGGAAGCACGATTTCCTTGAGATACCCGACGAGGCACGAGCGGTTCCGCAAGTGAAGTTCTAGATGCAGAGAAGAAGCTTCCACGACGAGCAGTCCCGGAACAGGCGGGACAGCCTACTTCTAGCAGTCATAGTCAGCGCCGTTCTTTTCGCGCTCATCGTGAGCATCAGCTACATCTGGGCGCCGGACGCCGTGTACGTTATGGTGCCCATCTCGCTGATCTTCGTCTTCATCTACACGTGGAGCAGCTACCAGTACGGCGACAGGGTCGTGCTGAGCAGCACGGGAGCGGTTCCCGCGGAGGGACCCCAGTACACTTACCTCAATGACACGGTGGAGGGGTTGGCCATAGCCGCAGGCATCCCGAAGCCCAAGGTCTACGTGGTTCCCAGCGACGAGCTCAACGCGTTCGCGACCGGCAAGGATCCGGAGCACGCCTCGGTGGCAGTGACGACGGGACTCATGAGGGCCCTCGACAGGCAGGAGCTGGAGGGAGTCATAGCCCACGAGCTCAGCCACGTACGTAACAGGGACATCCAGTTCATGACCCTCGTAGCCGTCCTCGTCGGATTGGTGGGCATACTGAGCCACATGATACTCCGAAGCTACTGGTGGGGCGGGAGACGGGGTAAACGCGACAGGGACAGAGGAAACATAGGCCTCATAATCGTGGCCGTCGGCTTCATCCTCGCCATCTTCGCCCCCATCTTGACGCGGCTTGTCCAGCTCGCCGTCAGCAGGCGGCGTGAGTACATGGCCGACGCATCCGGAGCAGAGCTCACACGCTACCCCGACGGGCTGGCGGACGCCCTGGAGAAGATAGGTAAACACAACCGCGGCGACATGAAAGTCAGCGAGGCTGTGAGCCACCTCTTCATCGCGGACCCCAACAGGAGCGCCCTGGACGCGCTCTACGCGACGCACCCCCCCATCGAGGAGCGCATCAAGCGGCTACGCGAGATGTAGACCCACCAACTCCTATTTTTAACCACAGCATAGCCCGACCTCTCCATATTATCCGTTAAACGCGCTCGCCTAACCGGCTCATTACTGTATGTATCATCGTTATAGGAACAAATCTTCATCTATACGTGGCTAGAGGCTTGATCATGCGAAAACTGGGAGAAGGCCTTGCGCTGGTGCTATCTCTGATCGGCATGGGTCTGGCCCTGCTGTACCTGTTCCTAGTATGGCTTCCCAACTTCAAAA
>JAEHCT010000080.1 GCA_020697635.1 Candidatus Bathyarchaeota archaeon | reverse complement strand
GGTTTGCCCTGCCCCGACGCATCTTATCGTCGCTGGCTGGCCCACGCGACCCGAGGCGCTGAACTCGGCGCCCGTGAACATCTTGGCCAGCTTCACGGCGGTGAGTGTGTGGAGCGTTAGTCTGCTCGTGGAGAAGCTTGACTCTCCCTCGGCTAGGGAGCAGGGAAGTATCATGTGGTCCGAAGTGTGGAGGTCCACCGCGGCTCCCGTACTGATCTGTTCCACGAGGCTGGCGGCGGCCTCACGCCCCACCCTCTCGGCTAACTTCCCGCGTTCACCGAGAGAGTCGGACCCCATGAACATCTGGTCTACCCATAGGCAGATGAGGCTCCCAGGCGAGTAGGGTGCCTCGGCGCCATCTAGATGGGAGACAGAGACTCTTGATTTGAGCCCTGAATCTTCCAGTGTCTCGGTGGCTGACGCTGCCTGACGCTCGGCGACGTGTCTGGGCAGCCGCCCACAGAGGGAGACGCCGTAGACCGTACCGACAGACTCATGCTTGGGTAGAAACGGCTCCAAGGACTCCGTGGGCTCCACAGACGCCGTCACCTCTCCGCCTCCCTTCGGGTAGAACCCGTGGCGCCTCACCTCCAGGCTGCACCTGAGCCCCATGGCGTCGAAGGCCTTCCACACTATGTTCTTGAGGAACGGCGTCGGTGGCGACCACCGTACCGCCGTCCCCCCTGTGATGTGCAGCTCCACCCGTCTGTCGGCGTACGCCGAGATGGGGGCGAGGCACTGGAGAAGCAGGGTTACGCTACCGGCCGTACCTATGTCGAACCGGTAGTTGCCGCCTCGGATGTTCTTCGGCTTGAAAGTGGCGTTCGTCGAGCCCAGCTCTGCGCCGCTTAGCTCAGCCCCTGTCAGCTCCGCCGCCGCCCTGAGGGTCGTCAGGTGCTGCGGTCTGAGGCCGGGCTGGCTTCGCCCAGCCCTTATACTGTGGATCGTGAAAGGCTCCCCAAGGATGGCGCTGTAGGCGGTCGCCATGCGGAGCAGCTGCCCGCCCCCCTCCATCATGGAGCCGTCTACGGTTATCATGGTGCTCTACTTTGAGGCGGCTCCCCCGCAGAACCGGGGGAGGGCTCTCATGGCTAGGGCTGCGCTCTCCTCCAACTCGGCGAGGGTTATCCCTGGGGCGCCACAAATGAGCATGAGGACGTCCCTCGTCTTCATGGTCACCTTGCTGTAGTCGGCGTCCCTGTACGGGTAGATGGCTGCGAGGCGTTCGCCGTCCTCTATCACGGCCTCACCTCCGCCCAAGACGACGGACTTCTTCATGCCTATCCCGAGGAACTCCTCGCCCTCCACGGCCTCCCTCATTAGCAGCGGGCCCCCGAGTAGGCCGGCGTCGAAGCTTGCGACAGGGATCGCCGACTCCATGGAGACCAGGTTGTAGGCGTCCACCCACGTGTTTATCTTGGGGATGGGGTTTCCCCTGAGCACCCTTCTTATGAGGGCCTCCGAGGCGGGCCTGATCTTGGTGGGGTCGATATCCATCTGCCAGAAGAAGTCTCTGTACGCCCGGAACGTGGGGTGCTCCCTCAGCTCCTCGACATCCCATCGCTCATGTATCCTGTCTGTGACCTCAGTCTTGTACTGCTCGAGCTCGGGGCTCTCCCTCGCGACGGTCACGCCGCTGAACCTGACTATCTGGGCGGCCAGCCCGGGGAACCGTTCCTGCAGCCCCCGACTCAGTTTGAGGTACTCCGGCAAGTCTAGCGCCTCCTGGCGTTCACCGAGTCCGTCTTGGCGAGGTCCCTTATCCTGTTCTCTCCGTCTATCTCCTGAACTATCCTGTAGACCTCGGGGGGCACCAAGTCGCTCCAGTCCTCCGCCTCCAGTATCCTCCGCCTGATCTCGGATGCCTCGTACTTGCCGCGATGGAACATGGGTATGTACCTGACTTCGTACCCGGCCTCTATCAGCAGCCGCCTGGTCAGGGGCTGGTTGCTGTAGACCAGGTCGAACCGCGGTGTCTGGCTCTCCACGGCGCTCACCCAGACCCTGTGGGCGGGGGCATCCGGTATGGGTATTATCATGTACCTCTCACTGGGTATGTCTGCGGCGTCGAGGGCGGCGCGGATCATCTCGATTCGCTCCCCGGCGGTGAAGGGGTTGTCGTGCTCGTGGCTCATCTGGGCGCTGCCCACTACCAGTACGAGCTCGTCGCTCTCCTCCAGTATCTTATCTATGGCGTGTAGGTGCCCGAGGTGGAAGGGCTGGAACCTGCCTACGAAAAGTGCGCGGGTCAATCGTGTATCTCCCTTTGTTTGAATGGAGGGCAACCTGTTTATGTTTTTCCCCGAGTGTTCTACGTGTTGAAACAAGTGTTCTAAACGGTAGCATTATACTCGACACCGTTCATCAGGAGATCGTGAACCAAGATGAGCACAACTAAGACATGGTTAATCGCGATCATAGTCATGGGGGCGCTTCCAGCCCTATCGATCTACGCTTGGCAGACTACGCCGGTGTTCACGGAACAAACGGCGGTGAAGACGGCGACCGAGTTCCTGTCGGAGGCGCCGACGTATAGCTGGGACGGCGTGGGGGGCTCCATCCAGGTCCTAGACTCTTATAAGAGTCAGTCTCCGGAGGCCGTCTGGACAGTCGTCATAGAGTTCACCTGCGCCAACGCGGGCTACGGCGACAGATCCGGCCAGATGGTGGCCACCGTCGTCACCGACCACGTGATCACTATCACCGTGGAGGACGGCGCCGTGGTGGAGGCAGTTGTTGACGACGTCTGGTACGAGCTTCGACAGACCACGGTGATATACGACGACACGACACCCGTGGAGACAGATGAGATGGCGATAGAGTTTATCAAGAACTCGCCGACCTTCACCTTCGACGGCGTCCCCGGCTCAATCGAGGTCGTAGACGTCATGGCGGCTGAGAGCTACCCCGTCCAGTACTTCATCACCGTCGCGTTCGAGTGCAGCCACGCGGGGTACGGAGACAGGACTGGACAGGCGCTAGCCCAAGTCATCACTCGTCACGTGATGAGAATAACCATCAGCGACGACCAGGTGCGTAGCGCTGTCATCGACGGCGTGTGGGACGAGCTGAACCAGAGGGAGAAGGTCGTCTCAGACCTTCTCCCACCCGAGGAGGCGAGGGACATCGCCGTCGCCTACGTCATCGAGCAATACGAGGAGCTCTCGGGCATCGAGACGCCCGCGGAGTGGGCCGAGTTTGCCGAGAGTGGAGTACCTGCACTGATCGGGTACACGAAGCGGATGTATGATGCGGGGGATTGGACTTTGTACGTGGGATACGCCGTCGTGGCGCGTCCAGTGTACGAGGTTAAGATCGAGTATGGCGGGGAGCCCGCCTTCACCTGGGAGGGAACAATAGACCAGAGTTCGGCGGTTACAGAGGTATCTACGAGCCTGGCGCCTAATCAGACGGAGATACTGGGTCCTGAGCAGGCCAGAGACATCGCGGTGGAGTACGTCACGGCCAACTATCCTGATCTTGACGTCGAGGCGCCCCTCCTCTGGGAGATGGAGGACCTGACGCCGGAGGGGCTGCTGGGCTTCAGCAAACACCAGTACACCTCTGGAAGCTGGACCGTTAACGTCAGCTTCCCCGTTGTCTGGAAGCCAACCTACGCAGTGGAACTCACGGTAGACGCCGAGCCCGTCTTCGAGTGGATGGGCTCCGTCGACCAGGACGGCTCAGTGAGCACAAGGACCGAGTAAAACCAACCCTTTTTTTCATTATTTTTCTGGCATAAGTTGTCCTGGTATGCCTGACTCGCATGGTACGTTTGTCTGGCAGAAGCCGCACCCGTAGCCTTCGAACCCGTAGTGGCGGGGCACGTACTCACGGGTCATGTTGAGGTACATGCTGCAGGTCCTCTTGTCGTGTCCTTCCTCTGTTATGGCGCCTATGGGGCACCGTTCCATGCATTTGCCGCAGGTGCCTTCGGCGTAGAAGAGGCAGTAGGCGTGGTGGTCTGTGTAGGGCCTAGGCGTGGGATCGATACTGATGTTCGCCACGACGCTGCCCGTCCTCATGGCCTTCCCGCGGGGCGTTATCAGGCCGTCGCTGAGGCCGAAGGTGCCCAGCCCGGCGGCGTACGAGGCGTGTCTCTCAGACCACGTCGAGGCGTACAGGTACTTCTCGGAGGCGGCTCTCTTCCACAGCGGAGACAGCATTGGAGCGACGGCCTCGACGCCCTCCTCGGCCAGCTTCTCGACCACGTGCTCCCTGAGCCTGACGTTCACCTCCTCGCCGAATATCCTTGAACGCGCCCATCTCTCGCTGGGGAAGTGGGTCTCCTTCCCATGGTCTCTCTTGGTTGCGTCTGTCTGGGGCAGTATCCAGCTCACCACTGTGAGCTCGTCGGCCTTGAACTCCTTTCCCGGGTGAGTGTGGCTGATGAGCTCCAGCGGCGACAGGTAGAAGCCGCCTATGTCCTTCTTGTAGAACGTGTAAAGGGGGTCGGCGCCGTTGCTGAAGCCGACGATGGGCTCGGCCCACGCGGGCTCGCCGCCCCACTTCCGCATCGTGTTCTCGGGGCCTGCTATGAAGTCCTTGATCACCTTCTCCATCCATCGATCCGGGTCGTCTTTCAAGTATGCCACACCGTCCATACCGGAAGCGCTTTATTTAAAACAGACTTCATCAAGTTAACAAGCCCCGCGGGGAAGAGCGGTTGACCAACAAGAGGTACCTCTACATAACCTGGATGGATGTCCAGCGTCTATCCGAGAAGCTCGCCGACCAGATAGCCGAAAGCGGGTTCAGGCCCGACATCATCGTGGCGGTGAGCCGCGGCGGCTTCGACCCCGCCAGGATCCTGAGCGACGAGCTCAACATCCGGAGCCTCGCAAGCCTCCAAGTCATATACTACGCGGGGGTCAACGAGAAGAACGACAAGCCTCAGGTGAAGTACCCGCTAAACGCGGACATCGCGGGCCTCAACGTGTTGGTGGTGGACGACGTCGCCGACTCCGGGAGCAGCCTCAAGGTCGTTAAGGATTACGTTGACAGCCTTGGTCCAGGGGAGGTCAGGATAGCGACTCTTCACCACAAGCCGTGGAGCAGATTCGAGCCGGACTTCTACGCTGAGTCGGCTGACAAGTGGATCATATATCCGTGGGAGCCGCGGGAGAGCATCGAGGACATAAGGGGCAAGCTGCTGTCGGAGGGCGTCCCCGCGGATGAGCTCGCCGTGAAGCTGATAGAGATCGGGTTCACCCGTAAACAGGTGAGGCGGTTCCTAGGAATCAATGACGTATAGGATCTCGTCGTAGGTGCGTCTCATCCACTCGGTGCCAGGCTCGTATCGGGCCAGCTCGTGGCTCCGCTTTAAGGCCTGAAGCAGGTCCTCCCCCTTCTGGTTAGGCGGTACGTCTGGTCCCTGTAGATGAGCAGCAACGCGCCTTCCTCGTCGGGGCTTCTCACCGGCTCGTAGGGCTCCATCCTGAGGTCGAGGTCGGCTTGGGCCTTCTCCGCCTTCTCGGCGCCGTAGGGGCCGGGGATCACGCGGATCCATCGCTGCACCTTATGCTCGGGAAGTAGTCGACGAGGTAGACGCATGTGAACCTGCAGCCGAGCCGCTTCATGATGGCTACTCTGCGCATGCCGACCAGCACGACGTATGTACCGCGGTCGACGATATTGGGAGCTGACTGGACACCGTCGCGTATGATCCGGTCTCCCAGACTTCGTATGCGCTCCGGGATGGTCTCCTCGTGGATGTGAAGCCTGTCGGTGGGGGCGAGGGCTACGTCGAGTCTGAGTCACTCGTGGTCTGTGCTGTAGGCTATGGGATGACTAGACATCGATAAAACTACGTTTCGCGGGTGTTAAAATTCTGTGAGGCTGGGCTACTGGATCTCTTCCAGGGCCTCCTGGGCGGCCTCTTCGGCCTCGGCGAGCATGTCTGATTTGACGATGGTGGTGACGTAGCCCGCGATCTTGTTGCGGAGCTTCTTGGACACGTCGAGCCCTATTTCTCTGAGGAACTGTTTGTTTGGCTCGAACTCCGGCTGGAAGCTGTACGGGTACTTCTCGATCAGCTCCAAGCTTATCCGCTTGATCATCTCCGTGCGTACCTTACCCAAATACGTGCACCTGTGCGCTGTGATCATCCATGCCGCGCTTTTAAACGTTTACCCTCATCGTTGCTCTAGGCGGACGCCGTCTAGGAGCATGTCGGTGTCCTCGCTCAGGAGTATGCCTCTGAGCTCGAGGTCCGTGGACACCGTCTCTAGGCTGAACTCGAGGGTTACTTCATGCCACTCGCCTTCCTCGGGGAGGCGGCTCGCGTCCACGGTCGTGTTGGCGGTGGTCCCCCCA
>JAEHCT010000079.1 GCA_020697635.1 Candidatus Bathyarchaeota archaeon | reverse complement strand
TGCGACGACGGGTCAACAGACGGGACCAACGAGGTAGCAAGGAGGAAAGGCGCCACCGTCGTCAGAAACCCATACAACATGGGGAAAGGCAGAGCCCTCCAAGCCTGTTTCCGGTTGGCAGACAGGATAGCCCCCGACGTGATAGTCGTGATGGACGCAGACGGGCAGCATGACCCGGAGGACATCCCTCGCCTCGTAGCGCCCATACTCGAAGGTGAGGCAGACCTCGTCATAGGCTCAAGGTACGTCGAAGGCTCCTCCACCGATGCACCGCTCTACCGCAGAGTCGGGCTGTCCATCGTGAACGTGTTCAACCAGACCGCGAACGACGACGTCAAGGACACCCAGAGCGGCTTCCGCGCGTTCAACAAGGACGCGTTGAGCTGTTCACCGATATGAGCGAGGAAGAGTTCGGCGTCGAGTCCGAGCAGCTTTCCATAGCCCGGAAGTTCGGTCTCCGCGTGATGGAGGTCCCGACCACCATACGCTACGAGGGCCTAGAGAACACCTCCAAGAAGGACCCGGTGTCCCACGGCCTCGAGCTGATAATGGTCGCCCACAAGCTCCTAGTGCAGGATAAACCGCTGCTCATGATAGGACTCCCTGGGCTCCTCTTCATAGTTACGTCCCTTTTCTCGGGGTACCTCTTCGTGAGAGACTATCAGCTGACTAACTACTTCAGCGTCCCCATGGCGTTGATCACATTCACGTTTCTGACCCTTGGCACGCTGCTGATCCTGTGCAGCCTCATCTTCTACGCTCTCTACCTGTTGAAGCTGGAGATCAAAAAGCTCAGGATCGAGACGTAGATTCCACTGTATGGAAGAATTCTCTAAACCAATTTCATGCGAAGCATTTTAGAAGAGCGGATATAGAGTTCTACCAGCCTGTAGGCTCGCCGACGCGCAGCAGGGTATAGAGGCGGTCGCCGGGGAAGACGAGGCGCCGGGGGTACATGGTGTGGACCACGCCGTCGACGGGGCTCCTTATCTCGGCTAACGTGGAGCCGTCGAGGTCGGTGATCCTGCCGATGAACTGGCCTTCAGATAGTGTGTCGCCGTGGTCGGCGTGCGCGTGGAAGACACCTGCCTCGGGGGCCGTGACGCCGACCCACTCCATGTCCAGGAACCGCTGACTCTCCGGTCTCGTCGGCTCTCCGTCCATCATGTCGCGGTGCTTGAGGAGGTTGAGGGTGCCGTCCACGTGGGCTGCGATGAACTCCTCGAGGGGCTGGGTGCGGTACCCGAGGCCGGCCTCGCTGATGATGCTGGCGACACCGGCCTGCACGGCCTCGTGGATCATTGTGCCTGGGCTGGTGTGACCGATCTCCGGGGTGCCCGGGAGGACGTAGGGTAAGCCGAAGACCTTGGCCATCTCCAGGGTCTTGTCGTCGATGGGCTTGCCTACTCTGAGCTGTATGGTGTGGACCAGGTGGCTCTCGGGGAGGTCGCCGCCCCTGAAGTCCACGTGCATGTCGCATCGCCTGAGCACCTGGAAGATGGTGTATGCGATCCTATCGCTGAGGGTGCCCTCCGGGTTCCCCGGGAACACGTTGTTGACGTTCTTGCCGTCGAAGGGCGTGACGCCGGTGCTGCTGAGGTTGATCCACCGCGTCCGCCACTGGAAGCTGTGCATGTTCATGACGGGCACGGTGATGAAGCGGCCCCGGAGCTTATCCGGCTCCAGCATCCTGTAGAGCCTGCTGGCGGCCTCGACGCCGCAGTACTCGGTGGGGTAGAGGCCGCCGGTGACCATGAGTGTGGGCCCGGGCTCGGCTCCATGGACTACACCGAAGGGCATCTTGATCGTGACTGCTAGGTTGTCGGCTACTGTGACGTAGCCGAACTTCTTTGATCCGGGTTTAACATCTAAAGGAGCGAACATGGGAACCTCAATGAAAAGATACGATGTCTAGGGATATTTAACGCACTATATTCTCGGCTAGGAAAATTCTCTGCACTTCCTATAGAGGATCTGTCCGAACATGAAGCCCGCAGCGTATAAGACCCATTTATCGTACCTCCCGGGGATCAGTAAGGGGACGATGTACATGTGCCCGAGGTTCCCCAGCACCACTGAGACCCTGACGGCGTTGATCATCCAGAGCCCGGACAGGGGAAAGCTGAGCACCAGAACATGCAGGCCAGGGTGCCTCCCCAAGACGATGTGCCCCAGATACGCACAGACGCCCACCACTCCCATCATGACGAGGTAGACAGCCATGCCGAGCCACGGCCCAAAGGCGTCAACGATCGGCCCGACGATTATATTGGCCTCCTTCACGTGCTCGAACATGGTTAAACCGATCAGGGTTGAGCCCGCGTCTAGGCCCGAGAACAACGCGTGGACGAGCAACGCCTGAACCATCTGCCGCCTCAGGCACACGTCAACCGACATCAAGCTGCAAAAGGTCCCACGTGTATTTAATCAATTCAATAAAACTCGGACCCTAGAATGGCATCGGGTTGGGAGAGCCCCTGAGGTAAGCTACCGCCGCAAAGTCATTGACTGGATCGGGGAGCTGCTCGCTCGGTGGAGATCGAGAGACACGAAGCCGTAGTTCTTCAGTTTATGGACTGGGGTCTCAGCCTCCGCCGGGTCCTCTGTTAAGGGTCTTGCCCATGAGGAGTATGTCGTATAGCCCCCCGTCCTGGGCCTTGTAGGCTTTCACCCTGCGTCCCTCCACGTTGAACCCGAACTTCCTGAAGAGATGCACGGCGGTCTCGTTGTCGGCCACCACCTCCAGGTTGATCCTGTGGAGGCTGTGCTCGTTCGCCGCGTTGAGGAGCATGACCATCAGCGCCGTGCCCAGCCCCGCGCCCTGGTAGTCTTGGTGGATGTATATGTTGAGGTCCCCGGTCCCCACTAGGCGAGGGTGGGTGAACTTCTGGACAGAGGCGTAGCCCACTAAGTCGTCGTCGCAGACAGAAACAAGTGATATCAGGTTAGGCAGGTTACCGATCCAGCGGTCTATGGTCTCCTCGGTGTAGGGAGCCATGCTCCACCTGAGTGCGTCGGCGCTCATGGACTGGTACATCCCGTGGAGTCCCTCCCCGTCATCCTTCTGCAGCGGCCTGATGTGGACGCGTCTACCGTCCCTCAGGGTGACAGTCCTCTCCATCAGATAAGGCTACGCTTAGTATCAGTATAATCTTTTTGAGTAGCCCCCGTTGCACATCCCCGTGTCTTTCGCACGGAGCCGCTCAAATACTGGAATATCTTTTCCGGTATGTTCCATCGGGTTCCTAAATATATGCCGTGAACATTGGTGAGCCAAGGTGAAAACATGAAAAGAACAGGAATCAAGAGTTCGGCGCTGGTCCTCGCGACGCTCATTCTGGCGTCCATGACCTTCACGTGGGCTCAGGCGCAGCCAGAGGAGTTCCAGCTGCCCAGCCCGGGCTTAGCGCCGGGGCACCCCCTCTACGGAGTGGAGCTGTTCATGGAGGAAAACATCGAGGTCCCGCTGGCCCGACTCACCCGTGGACGGCTGGGCGCGGCGGAGAAACGGCTGAGGCTCTCCGAGGAGAGGCTCGCGGAGATCGAGGCCATATGCAACAGGACGGACGCCGCCACCCTCGAGAGACTCAGGTACAGGTACGAGCTCCAGATGAACAAAACCTTGGCACTGGTCAACGCCACGGACTCCCTCGACCTAGAGACGCGGGTAGCGGAGCGAGCCATGAACCACGTGCGGGTGCTAACCCAGCTCAGGGCACGCGTCCCGGAGCAGGCGAGACAGGGCATAGACAGGGCTGTCCAGTCCAGCGTCAAATCCTTCGGCACCCACATGAGGAGGATGGCGTACAGGGTCCAGCAGGTGGAGAGCCAAGGAGGCAACGCCACCCGGCTCTACGAGGAGATGGACGGTCTTCGGACTCGGGTACAGGAGCGCCTCATGGAGTTCAACCGGGTGAGGGAGAGAATGCCCACACCCGGCTTCAGCGAGGACATCCAGATGCCCGTAGACCCGCTGGGTAGAGGGAACAGGTCGCAGCGGGGACCCCCTTAGAGCTTACATTTTTACTTTTTTCTCGACCATAATCTTATCATCGGTACGACCCAACCTATTCTTGATGACTTCAATGTTCGAGGGGTGCAGAGGATGAGGTTCGGGGTTTCTGTGCCCCACGGCAAGCCTGGGCAGCACACAGACTACGGTATGGTGAGGGAGGCCGCCCTGGAGTGCGAGAGGCTGGGCTACGACGCCATATACTTATCGGATCACGTGGTCCCGAGGCCCAACACCCCTTACCCGGAGAGGGACGAGTACGACCTCGACGTCCCATACCTGGAGTGCTGGACCCTCCTCAGCGCCCTCGCAGTCGAGACCGAGAAGATAAGGCTGGGCACGTTCACGCTCTGCAGCTCTTTCAGGCAGCCGCCGGCCCTGCTCGCCAAGATGGCCGCCACCCTGGACAACATATCCGGGGGGAGGCTCCTCTTCGGGATCGGCGCCGGCTACAACGAACGGGAGTACACCATGTACGGTGTCCCCTACTCCAAGCCTTCGATCCGTATAAGGCAGCTCGAGGAGTCCGTGCAGATAGCTAAGAAGATGTGGACAGAGGAGCGTCCCAGCTTCAAAGGTAAGTACTACAGCATAAAGGAGGCTATATGTAACCCGAAGCCCGTCCAGAAACCGTATCCACCGATACTCATAGGAGGCAGAGGCCGAGACCTAACCCTCAGAGTGGTGGCTAGACACGCGGACATCTGGAACTGGCCCCCAGCCGTCTACGTCACCCCGGAGATATACGTCGAGTACCGTGAGCTCCTCGGGAGGCACTGCGAAAAGGTGGGCAGAGACCTAGGGCGGATAACACTGTCCATGGGGGACATACTCCACGTCTCGGAGGACAGGACTGAGCTCAAGAAGGAGGTCGCGGAGTACAAGCCAGATGAGCTGACCATGGAGGCGTACATGAACCACCTTATAGGGACCCCCGACGAGTGCATCGACAGGGTAAGCATGTACAGGGACCTCGGGGTCTCCGAGTTCGTCATGCAGATACCCACCCTGGCCAAAGGTGACCTCGGCGCCCTGAGGCTCTTCGCCGAGAAGGTGATGCCCGAGCTCCGAGACTAGGCAAAGTGGGCAGTTCCACCTGCCGGTTTCGCTTTAATACCCTGAATACCTGTGGGTCTCGGTGAAACGTTTGATTATCGACTTCCATAACCACTTCTACCCAGGCGCCTACATAGAGGAGCTGAAGAGGGAGAAGGGGTACGCCTCGGTCTCCACGGACCCCCAGGGCAGGCTCCTAATCCACTACACCGGCGACTACAACGTGGTCGTCGGGCCCCACATCGACATAGAGCACAGGCTCAGGGACATGGATAGGAATGACATAGACGTGCAGGTCCTCACACTGACGACCCCGGGCGTCGAGCGCGAGGCCCCCGAGAGGGGGGTAAGGCTAGCGGAACTCACCAACGACGGGTTCGCCGAGATAATCGACGACCACCCCGACAGGTTCACGGCTCTCGCCACCCTACCCCTCCAAGACCCGGATGCCTCCGTCGCTGAGTTGGAGAGGTCAGTCGAGGATCTGGGGCTAAAGGGAGCCATGCTCCTCAGCAACGTCAACGGTAAGCCCCTCGACGCAGAGGAGTTCAAGCCCGTTATCGACAAGGCTGTGAAGCTCGACGTGCCCCTCTACATACACCCCACCTCACCCATCAACTCCAAGTGGATGGACGACTATAGACTAGTCCCCATCATGGGCTTCGGCGTGGACACATCCCTCGCCGTCCTGAGGCTGGTGTTCAGCGGGGCCCTGAAGAGGCACCCCGGCCTCAAGCTGGTGGCCAGCCACGTGGGCGGAGTCTTCCCGTTCCTGAGGGGCCGCATAGACACCGGCTTCAACGCCTACCCCGAGTGCAAGATCCACATCCAAGAACCGCCCAGCACCTACCTGAAGAAGGTCTGGATGGACTCCATCATATACGACAACGACGTCCTAATGTCGGCCCTGTCCTTCAGCGGCGCGGAGAAGATGATGCTGGGCACGGATCATCCCCACCAGATAGGGGACATAGAGAAAGCTGTCTCACGCATCAAGGAACTAGACATCAGCCCAAGGGAGAAGGAGCTCATCCTCGGAGAGAACGCCGCGAGGCTCCTCAAGCTCTAACCTCTGCCTCAGGGGAACCCACGCGGCTTCCCCGGCTTATATATACGATTTTATTCACCTAAACCTATGCCTAGCCCAGATGCCCCGCAGGAAGAGAAGCAAGCGCCCCAAGTACCCGGCCATGTCGCCCGACCCGGGGGGAGACATCTATTTCCCCCGATCCAACATACCTAGACCCTTGTACAGTGACATACGAGTACACCCCAAGTTCTTCGGTATAAAGGA
>JAEHCT010000078.1 GCA_020697635.1 Candidatus Bathyarchaeota archaeon | reverse complement strand
TCGTCAACAAGATCAACGAGGAGACCGTGGAGTACGACGGGCTCCCTGTTCCGGTGGACGTGACCGTCGACACCGACACAAGGGAGTTCTCGGTGAAGGTAGGAATGCTCACCACCTTCGCGTTGATCAGCCAAGCCACAGGCATCGAAAAAGGGTCAGGTGAGCCGAACACCAACTTCGCAGCTGACCTCAGCTTCGACCAGCTCATCGGCATCGCCAAGAAGAAGCGAGAGGGGATATACGCAGCGAGTATGAAGACCGCTGTGCGGGAAGTGCTAGGCACGTGCCAGAGCGCTGGCGTAACCGTCGACGGCCGCCACGCCAAGGAGGTTCAGGAAGCCATCCTCGCTGGCGATTACGACGAGCAGCTGGCGAAGGCCGAATAAACCTTTATAACTTATCTCTGGTAGGAAAGAGAGGAACTATCAATGTCTCTCCCAAGGAAACAGATACTTGAAGCAGTAGCGAAGGCGAGGGAGGTAGCCACGGCTCGTAACTTCGAGCAGAGCTTCGACCTCGCCGTGAACCTTAGGGAGCTCGACATGAACAGGCCTGACAACAGAGTCAACATCCGGGTCCAGCTGCCTAACGGTGTCGGGGCCCGGAAGGTGCTCGTATTCGCCTCGGGCGACCTCGCGCTGAGAGCAAGGAGGGCAGGAGCGGACACAGTAGTAGAGCCCGCTGAACTTGATCAGCTCGCGACGGACAAGAAGGCGGCCAAGAACGCCTTGAAGGATTATGACGTGTTCATCGCTGAGGCACCTATGATGCCTACGGTAGGTCGTGTCGCAGGTCCGATACTGGGCCCAAGGGGGAAGATGCCCACCCCCGTGCCGCCGCAGGCGCCCATAGATAACATCATCGAGCGCGAGCGCCGCACGGTTGTGCTACGCAGCAGGGACAAGCCGTTTGTCCACTGCATAGTCGGAAAGGAGGAGATGAGTGACGAGGACGTCGCCCAGAACATCGAGGCGGTCATGACAAACGTGACCGGCGCGACGAAGCGGGGCTTCTCGAACATACGGAGCGTGTTCCTGAAGCTCACCATGGGCGACACCGTCAAGGTGTACTAGGTGAAGACCATGAGCAGCCACATCCCATCCGAGAAAACCGAGACGGTTCAGGAGACAGTCGAGCTACTAAACGAGTACGACGTCATCGCCGCCGCCGACCTGAACAAGGTCACCAGCGCCATGCTCCAAGACATGAGGAGGCAGCTCCGAGGCCGTCTCAAGTTCAAGGTCCTCAAGAACACTTTGATGAGGATCAGCATGGAGCAGGCCGGCAAGGAGGGCCACGCCGCCTTCATAGAGCAGGTCGCAGGCCCCAACGTCTTCATGTTCACCAACGGCAACCCCTTCAAGGTCGCCATGGAGCTGGACGCCAACAGGGTCAGGGTATTCGCCAAGGCAGGGGACCTTGCGCTGGACGATATTGTCTTCAGCGCAGGTAACACAGGCCTCAGCCCAGGGCCCCTCATCGGTAAGTTCGGGGTCCTCGCCGTGAGGACTAGGATCGAAAGCGGTAACATCTGGGTCGCGCAGGACACCACCGTGTGCAGGGCGGGTGAGCCGATCAACGAGGATCTAGCCGATCTGCTTCAGCGCATGGGTATGAGGGCCTCAGAGATGGGCCTCCGGGTGAAGGCGGTCTACGAGAGAGGCGACGTCATTCCCGGCGACGTGCTGATACTCGACCTGAACGACTACCGTAGCAGGCTCGAGCAGGCCATAGGCGGGGCCTTCAAGGTGGCCGTGGAGGCGGCGTACTATACGCCGGCGACAGTGCCGACCATCCTTGCGAAGGCGTTCCAGCAGGCGCGTTCAGTGGCCTTGGAGGCCGAGTGGGCCACGAGGGACACAGTCGAGCTGCTGATAACGAAGGCGAACTCTCAGGCTCGTTCTCTTGCCAGCATGGTAGGCAAGAAGATGGCCGAGCAGTAGACCAACCATCTTTTCACTATATTTATCGACCATTATACCATAGTGATGGGTATGTCTGACTCCGATCCCCTGAGAAGGTATAAGGAGAAGAGGGACTTCGCCGGGACGCCTGAGCCGTCCCCCGAGGTGGAAGAACGAGGCGGGGAGCCCATCTTCGTCGTACAGAAGCACGACGCCAGCAACCTCCACTACGACCTGCGGATTGAATCTGGGGGCGTGCTGAAGTCGTGGGCCGTGCCTAAGGGGCCTTCGATGGACCCCAAGGTGCGGAGGCTCGCCGTCCCCACGGAGGACCACCCCATGGCGTACGCCGACTTCGAGGGGGTGATCCCTGAGGGACACTACGGGGCCGGTACTGTCATCGTCTGGGACCAAGGCACGTACCATAACACGAAGGGGGAGGACGCCTCACTTGAGGAGAACCTTGATGAAGGCCACGCCACGCTGTGGCTCGAAGGAACCAAGCTGAGGGGAGGGTTCGCCCTCATCAGGACGGGCGGGGGCAAGAAGCCGCGCTGGCTCTTCTTCAAGATGAAGGGCGACGAGGCAAGACCGGGCTCAGACGTCTTGGCGGAGATGCCAAACTCTGTCAAGACCGGCCGCAGCCTCGTGGAGGTGGCTGAGCAGGAGGAGCCCGCCGATCTCAGTGACTTTGTCTAAGCTTATAGCCGAGCCGACAGCCATATAGCCCATGAAGAGTCTCACGGTTGCCCAGTCCTCCGTCTACATTGGCGATCCCCACATCTGCAGCGACTCCGCAAACAGAAACAGCTTGGTTTATTCGATATACGAGCCTCTGGTAACCCGAGACGACTCAGGACGCTTCCGCCCATGTCTCGCAGTTCAATGGGCAGCCGAGCCTGACGGCCTCACCTGGGTCTTCAGGCTGAGGGAGGGCGTCGAGTTCCATAACGGCGACACCGTGAACGCCGATGACGTTGTGTCCAGTCTTAAAAGAGTCGTGGACCCCAGCATGGGCGGCGCCTACGGCACTCAGGGAGTCTACGCTAGCTACCTGGGTGATGCAAGGTTCCAAACCCCTCGGAGAGACACCGTTAAAATAGTCACTGGGGAGCCCATCGCCGACCTCCTAGATCTTCTATGCGAGATACCAATAGGCCCTGACGACGAGATGGACAGGCTGCCCAAGGAATACATCGGCACGGGCCCATGGATGGTCGCCGAGACAAGGCGAGAGGAAGTGGTGCTTGAAAGATTCAAAGACTATTGGGGGGAGGCACCAAAGGCTGAGGAAGCCAGTTGGCTTAGAGTCACAGAGCCCTCGGAGAGGGCGCGGATGGTGGCAGAAAGGGAGGCAGATATAGGAGCCCACATAGGCGTTGAGGGACGTGTGTTCATCGAAAGACGGGAGAACACGACTATTAGCAGCCTTGACAGCGGCCTTTGCATCATACAGATGTTCAACGCCTCCGAGGGAGTCTGCACCGATAAACGTGTAAGACAAGCCCTGAACCACGCCGTTGATGTAAAAGAGATTATTAGTAGCGTGAAGAAGGGGGCCGCCAAGCCGCTGAACGGCTATCTCACTCCCCACCACTTCGGCTACGACCCTGAGACTGAGCCTTACCCTTATGATCCTGTGAAGGCTAGGGAGCTACTCTCTGAGGCAGGGTACAGGTCAGGCCTGGAGATAGTCATGGATGTCCCAACCTCTATGCCTGACGAAGCCCCCGCCCTAGCGGAGCTGATGAAGCGGCAGTATAGCCTCATAGGCGTCGAAGTCGATGTAAGGCTCTACAGCGACCGCCCAGCATACGCAGAGATGGTACGCGCCAAGAGGATACATGACATGTGCTGTTTCGACTCAAGCCCCCGTAGCACCTTCAGGGTGTTACGCGAGAAGCTTCATTCGGGCATCAAGGGACCATGGTGGCAGGGGTACAGGAACCCTGAGGTAGACCGGCTGATATCAGTAGCTCAGAGGACGTTCAACGACGAGGCGAGGCAGAGGGTTTACAGGCAGATCTATAGACGGGTTCGCGACGACGCTCCTTGGGTGTTTCTCTACCGTCCAACGTTTTTCTGGGCCATCGGAGCGAGATGTAAATGGCGTCCGGGCAGTGACGGCCTGATAAGAATCTAGTATGGAGGAACTCCCGCTCCCTGAGGGGCGAACCACAAGTGATTTCGCCATACCTCGTCTGGAGCGGGGGTCAGCTTTTCCTCGTCTCTGAACCCGATTCAGCTCTATTATATGGTTGTGGGCTACGTTTCTCGATCAGTGATCCATTACTCGCCGTAGGGCTTGGTGAGGAACTCTAACACCTCGATGACGTACCCCGAGGGGTCCCAAGTCAGGAAGCCTTTCATGTGTATCTCGCCTGCCTCCTTGGGCGGGTGGTTGGTCTCGACGCCTTTCTCCGTCAGCTCTCTGTGCCACTCCTCGGCGTCCTCGACTATTATGGTGAGCATCACCGGCTTCGCCTCGGAGGGTTTGAGGTAGCCCCTCTCCGAGTCGACGAGGCCGACGTGGCTGTCTCTTCCCAGCTTGAATATCTTCACCCAGTCCCTGTCCATGACCCGCTCGAGCCCCAGGGTCTCGCCGTAGAACCTGTCGGCTGCCTCGATGTCCTCGTGATATGTGAACGTAATCATGCCCTCTATGTCTTTCATCGAAGATCACGTTGTTATCTGGGCTGACGATGATAACGTTGTTGTCAGTTAGTCAGCCCATAAGCCGAATCCATGTCTATGCGTACTCGTTGCTTTACTCTGGGTGTTAAATAACCGGTGATCCAATACCATTTCCACGCGGAACAAGGTTAAGGAGAAGCTAGCCAAAGGTGGGACGGCCTTAGGCGCCTGGATGGGTATACTCAACGAGAGGACCGTCGCGGCCGTGGCTAACTCGGACCTGGACTGGGTGCTCATAGACGTCGAGCACGGGCCATAACCATGGAGACGCTGGACAGGCTTGTCAGGGCCGCAGGTAACGAGAGCGCTCTGCCCATAGCCAGGGTCGTGTGGAACGATGTGAACGCCATAAAGATGGCTCTCGACACAGGGGCCTAAGGTATAGTGGTGCCCTGGGTGAACTCGGCCGAGGAGGCGGAGGGGGCAGTGGCTTACTGCCGGTACATGCCCGAGGAGCTGCGCGGCGGGTAGACCGGCGAGCGCCTAGAGCATATCAGCCAAGTAGTACGTGGACATAGCCAACGACGAGATACTCGTGATAGCCCAGATCGAGACCATGAAGGCCGTGAACAACATCGAGGAGATAGTGGCCGTGGAAGACGTCGACGCCACCTTCATCGACCCCAGCGACCTCTCGGCGAGCATGGGCTACAGAGGCCAGTTCTGGCATCCAGAGGTCGTCAAAGCCATGGACAAGGTGCTCGAAGCATGCAAGGGCTCCAGGGTCGCCCCCGGGATAGCGTTCGGTAGGGGCCCCGCCCACTGCGGCGAGCTCATCGAGCAAGGCTACAGGTTCATAGCAGTAGGCTCCGACACAGGCTTCATCCGTGCAGGAGTCAACGCGACACTGAGCCAGCTGAAGCGCTGAGACACCCCATTTTTTAAAAAAGGGGGTTCTAGGCGTTGTTGGTGCCTTTGAACTGGCTCATGTAGAGGTTGTAGTAGAACCCCTTCTTCGCCAGGAGCTCGTCGTGGGTGCCGCGCTCTATGATCTCGCCGTCGTTGATGACCAGCACCGTGTCGGCGTTACGGATGGTGCTCAGACGGTGGGCGATTACGAAGCTCGTCCTTCCCTTCATCAGCCTCAGCAGCGCCTCCTGTATCTGCACCTCGGTGCGGGTGTCGACGCTGCTCGTGGCCTCGTCCAGCACCAGTATCGCGGGGTCGGCTACTATAGCTCGTGCGATGCTCAGCAGCTGACGCTGCCCCTGGCTCAGGTTGCTGCCCTGCTCGCTGAGATTCGTCCTGTAGCCTTGAGGGAGGCGTCTGATGAAGCCGTTAGCGTTCGCCAGCTTCGCGGCCTCGATGCACTCCCCGTCTGTCGCGTCCAGCCTGCCGTAGCGTATGTTCTCCATTACTGTCCCGCTGAAAAGGAACACGTCCTGGAGGACGATGCCAAGCTGCCTGCGCAGGTCGTCCTTCTTCACGTGTTTGATGTTCATGCCGTCGATCTCTATGCTGCCGTCCTGTATGTCGTAAAACCGGGTCAACACGTTCACCATCGTCGTCTTGCCGGCGCCTGTAGGGCCAACTAGGGCGATGGTCTGCCCAGGCTTGGCCTTGAGGTCTATGTTCTTGAGCACCTGGACGCCGGGCACGTAGCTGAAGCCCACGTCATTGAACTCGACGAGTCCCTCGAAGTCGTCTGTAGAGACGGCGTCAGGGGCGTCCGTGAGTTCTGGCTCGGTGTCGATGATCTCGAATATGCGCTCAGCCCCAGCCAGGGCGCTCTGGATGCTGTTGTACAGGTTCGCGAAGTGGCGCAGCGGGTTAGCGAAGCCTCTGCTGTAGCTTATGAACGCGGCGATGGTGCCGAT
>JAEHCT010000077.1 GCA_020697635.1 Candidatus Bathyarchaeota archaeon | reverse complement strand
GAGCGACACATCAGAACCATCATACAACCCAGAAGGGTAGAAGAGAAGAAACCCATTCACAACTTCAAGTATTTCTATATTTCAGAAAGTGTTTTCAGTCGAAGTCCGCTCACGATCCGATTACTAACCAAACAAGGTTGGCTTCTTCCCCGAGGTGATGAGACAACAAGGCTCCATAAATAATATAGGATAGAGATATAAAACATGTTATCCTATACAAAATGATATAGGATAGCCTTAAATGAGGCGGTATCCTATACGGAGTAAGTTGGTGCGAGACACGTCGACCATAAACCCCAGGATACACCACAGAATAGTAGCCAAGAAGAACAGGGTAGACAGACACAGGCCGCTGCACCCAGACCTAGCCACGAGGCTGGAAGAACGGGCGATCATAGAGTACACACACTCAAGCAACGCCATAGAGGGAAACACCCTCACCCTAGGCGAGACGGAGACCGTCATCCGGGGAATGACCGTAGGCGGCAAAACCATACGCGAGATACAGGAAGCCAGAAACCACCCAGACGCCATACAGTACCTCAAACAGACAGTCCAAGACAACACCAGGATAACCGAGGAAACCATACGGCAGGTACACAGACTCCTCCATGACAAGATACTGGAACACCCCGGCGAGTACCGCACAGGCATGATAAAAGTCCCGGGGGCACACTTCACCCCCCCAAAGAGCACAGAGATACCGCGACACATCCAGCAGCTCACAGACTGGCTCCACAGGAACCCCATGGAGCATACACCCGTGGAGCTGGCGGCCAGGTTCACGCACAGTCTCCTCGTCGTCCACCCCTTCCACGACGGCAACGGCAGAACCAGCCGCATACTCCTGAACCTCATCCTCATGCAGCACGGATACCCCGTAATCACCAACATCAGCTACCGCGACAGGAAACGGTACCTAGGAGCCCTACGCGAGGCAGACCTCGGCAACCACATGCCCCTCGTCAACTTCATAGCCACCAGCGTCGAGGAGGCCCTCACCAAGCACCTCGTAGCCATAGAGGAACTCGTAACCTACAGCCTACGCGAAGCGGCGCAGCATAGCCCCTACACCGCGGCGTACCTCGGGCTACGAGCGTACGACGGAAGCCTCGGCGCCTACAAACAAGGAAGAAACTGGAGGGTAACCAGAGAAGACCTGGAACAATACATAGAACAAAATAAAGACTAGACGGCGCCCGTCTGAGCTCCCTGACCTCCCCCATATTCACGTCTGAGCCAAGCAAGACCCTCGACCTTCCTTCCCTTACTTGACGTTCATTTCATATGAAAAATATTTAAAATACTGTTTTATTTAGCTAAATGTATGTGGTCGGATTTTACATAACACAATAAATAAACAAAAAAACAGATTCATGTCCGGAAGTTAAAGATCGGGGAGATTCCTCTTCACGGAATTACCTATTGCCTCTGAACCCCTGATCCTTCCACCCCTACACCCCCACCAAGCCCGACTCAGGCCGGGGAACCCGAAGCCTAGCCGGCCTTCACCATCACGTTGGTGGTAATGAACTCTGCCATCCCCGGCTTCTTCGCCACCGGGTCGGGCACCGGCCCCACCGGCGTCGGCTGCATCGCCGGCGCAGAAACCGTGAACTCCGCCGGAAAAGGCGTCCCCTTGATCAATATAGCCTTCCCGTTCTTCGTAGTCATAGTCTTGTTCAAAGGCAGCAACGTAACCGACACCGTCCCCATCCCCGGCGTCACAAACGGCGGCGAAGTATAAGGCATCGGAGCCTTTAGCATGGGCGGAAGCTCATCCCCCTCCAGGCAGACCGGCATCTTCATCACAGTCATGTCCGCGCTCGTCCCCATCAGCGGAATAGGTGGCACCAACATGGGCACAACCGCCGGGGGGAAAATGGTGATACGTATCATGTCCCCCGTCTTGATCACATAGTCAGCAGGCACAGCCACACCCAGAAACAACAACCACACACAGGTATATCAAAATAGCCGCCCACCCGGTGTAGAATGACGCCACACACGTATCCATTAATACGTTTCAACCCGGGCAGAAACTATGAAGTGCCCCAAGTGCAGCACCGAGATGGCCAAAGACACCAAGAAGTGGCTCGGAGCCGTCATAGGCCTCGACGAACGCCTCTTCAGCCTCTACTACTGCCCCAACAAGGCCTGCACAGAGTACGAGCGCCTCGTATGCAGAAACACCCACACCGACACCCCCTTCAAAGGCCCCTGGACCGAAGACTGCGTAGAACTCGTAGAAGACACCTACGCGTAGCACCAAAAAAATAATCCCGTTAAAAAAGGAAAGGAGACTAATCGATAACCATTATCGTGGAGTAGACCGCCGGGACAGGCTTCTCTATCGTCAACACGGCGCCCAGAGACGGCCTCAGCTCCACCCTGAACTCCTCGTAAGGATGCGCGTACAGGTTGGGCCTGTTACCCGCCGTGACCGCCGGGTCCACCCCATCTATGGCGAGCTCGGTGAAGTCTATGACTGCCTTGTACTTCTCGCCGTCCTCCAGCAGCTGGTCGCCGTCGCCGTTCACGCCAGTCACCGTCATGATGGTGCCGTTGGACTCGTAGAGCTCGCCGTGGCAACGGAGGTTGGTGTACGTCACCACCATGTTACCGTCTCCCAGGTCCACGGGCTCGTTCCCCTGAGACAGCTTCAGGTAGAACGTCAGCTTCACCAGGCATATGTCCGACTGGTCGCCGGTCACGTTCGAGAACTGCGCAACGATACCGCTGTCAGTCAGCAACGCGCTGCTGGCTTCACGCATCCCCGATCCGATGACAGACTGGGCCTTCTCGGCCGTCAGGAAACCCATGTTGAGGACGACGAACGCGAACGCCGCCGCCGTGATCACGAAGGCCACAAGAATTATGGCCGTCTCCAGGCCCGTCATGGCTTTTCTGTTCATAGGCATTAACTGCTTCCTTACCGTGCAGCGTCATAATTTGGGTTAAAAAGAATGTGTGTATGAAAAAAACCACATACGTTACTCGGGCTCGGGCCGGCCACCACATGAACGAAGGCCACGTAGACCCCGAGAGCCATCACTCAACGAAGTAGGCGTACTGCACGAGATCCTCGCCGAGGTACTCCCTACGCAGGTACGCCTCCTCGACGAACCCATGCGCCTCGCATACCCCCCGCATCGCCTTGCTCCAAGGCCGTGTGGACAGCTTCAGCTTCCCAGCGCCGCCATCCATTGCGAGCCGCACAGCCTCCCCCACCAACAGCCCGCCTATACCCCTGCCGCGGAGCCCCGACTCCACGGCCACCAGGTGCAGCTGAGCCGGAGTCTCCACCGTGGCGTCCGTCATCAACATGAAACCCGCGGCCACGCCTTCCACCTCGGCCACGACGAGCCTCACCCCCGGCCTACCACCACGCTTCACGAAGTAGTCCTTGTCGAAGACCTGCATGCCGCGCCCTATCTCGTCGCTGAAGGCCTCGTTGGCGATCTCGGCCAGCCCAGCAGCGTCCCCATCCCTGAAGCCCCTCACATCGGCTAAACCTGACACGTGTGGTGATGGGTGGACGGCGATTTAACTTGATCCGCTGCGTGGGGAAGCGTCCTTGATTCACTACATTTAAGCACAGATACAGACTATTCTGTGTAAGAGGGTAGCCCATGGGTGGACGGCTAGAGCTACGTAACGTTTACAAGGACTTCGGCGGCTTCAAGCTCGACAACGTCAACCTGACTCTGGAGGCTGGGGAGTACTACGTCCTCGTGGGCCCCACGGGAAGCGGCAAGACCCTCCTCCTCGAGACCATCAACGGGTTCCACCGCGTCGACTACGGCGTCGTGCTGTTCGACAGCCGCGACATCACCGACCTGCCGCCGAGTAAACGGAGCGTCGGCTATGTCCCCCAGACTCCCAACCTCAACGACCAGCAGACCGTACGGGAGAACATAGAGTTCATAGTCAGGCTCCGCGGCCTCCCCGGGGACTGGAGCAGAGAGATCCAGGGCGTCATGGACATGATGAGCCTGGGTCCGATGGCGGGCAAGAAGGCTCTGAACCTCAGCGGCGGAGAGCGTCGCAAGGTGGCCCTCGCCCGCGCCATCATACTGAAGCCGGACCTGCTGCTCTTGGACGAGCCCCTGAGCAGCCTCGACGTGGCGAGCAAGCAGGCCCTCCGCGACGAGATAAGGCTCATCCACAGGTACCTGGGCTGCACGGTGATCCACGTCACCCACAACCAGCAGGAAGCCCTGGAGCTGGCCACCAGGATGGGCGTCATGCGCCGCGGCGGCATAGTCAACAGCGGCACCGTCCAGGAGGTCTTCGACGACCCCGTGGACGAGTACGCAGCCAGGTTCCTCGGCTACGAGAACATCTACGAAGCCGAGCCAGCGGAGACTGGGCGAGTCACCAAGATGAGGCTCGGCGACGTCACCCTCAGGGCGGCGAAGTCGCCCCAGGAGGCCCAGACCCGGGTGGGCATCCACGGAGACGACGTGAGCATCCACGCCAGGACCCCTGTGAACGTCCACGACAACGTCTTCCGGGGCCGCGTCGCGGAGTACATCGACACCGGCCCCAGCGTAACCGTCACCCTAGACATAGGCGTCGAGCTCCGCATCAACCAGTCCAAGCGCCGGTTCCTGGAGCAGGGCTTCGACCGGGGGGACATGGTCTGGGTGCAGTTCAGCCCGGAGGCGGTGAAGCAGCTCGCGCCCTAATGTTTTCATATAAAGCTGGTACCGTTTAAAAGTATGAATATTATCATCCTATCGATGCCCGCGCCGAGGACCAGCAAACCCGAGTACGGTCCCTACATCCTCAAGGCCCTCACGAGTAAAGAGAAGGCATCGTTGGACGAGTTGCTGGAGGAGACGTTGCGCCTCATGAAACATCGGCTTCACCCGGCCGACTTGGAGGCTCTTCCCGGCGGCGTCCCTAGATGGAGGAGGCAGGCCGAGAACATGCTCGACGGGCTCTTTGAGGAGGGGTACGTCGCCGAGAGCCGAGGATTCCTGACGTTGACTCGTCGGGGCCTCGACTACCTCTCCGGTTCCTAGGGGCTCTGTTCCCTCGCCCTCTGCACCCAGCCCTCAACGTCCCCTGCCCTGGGCAGCCTCTTCACCAAGTCTTCTCTCTCGTTTGCCTCGCGGAGCCTCTCCAGCAGCGCGGCGGGCTCCTCGGACGCCACCTCGGCGATGCTTCTGACCCCAGCCGCCCTCAGTAGCGCCCTGTATTTTTCCCCCACGCCGCTGAGAGACTCGAGGTTCCCGGTCTGGGTTTCCGGCTCCTCTGGCTGGGGCTCCTCGGGCTGCTCCGCCTCGGGGGCCTCAGCCGCCTCCTCGGCGGCTACCTGGGCCTCGTAGTCCTTCACCTTGACGACGGTGGGCTCCTCACGGGGCTTCGGGGGCGCCTTCTCCTTGTACATGTAGTACAGCAGCAGCGCGAGTAGAACGACGAATCCTGCAACAACTATTATCGGGTTCATGGCGTCCAAGATATGGTGCCCACCCCGTATAAACTTGAGGAAACCCGAGTATGGTTCACGAGTCTACTCTTGATATCTTTTTAAGTAGGTGGCCTAAATACGTGCGGGACAACGCGTCCCGTGAACAAGCATGGAGCGTAATGGTCAATGGGGCAACCTCGGCTATACAAGGGCGACTGAGCCAATTCTTTGAGACAGTCCCAGGTCAGACCCTCCTAGCCCTGAGCTTCAACCTCGTGAGCCTCCTCGCGGGCGGCCTCATGGCGGTCTACACCCCACAGTTCTCGGCTAGCCCCTGGATACTCGCCCTGTTCCCGCCGGTGCTCACGGTGCGCGGCGGCATAGGCGGCATCTTCAGCGGCAACCTGGCTACCATGCTCCACCTCGGCCTCGTGAAGCCGCAGCTTAGGGACAACACCCCCAACTACTATGGGCTAGTGAAGAGCGTCATGACAATCACCGTCATCGACACCCTGATCCTAGGCTCCGTGAGCTTCATATTCAACCTGGCCTCGGGGACCGCATCACCCGGGATGTGGCTCATCTTCCTATCCGTCCCCACGGTGGCCTGCACGCTGACGGTGAGCTTCAGCGTCCCCATCACCAGCCTCATAGCCATAGAGACCTACAGGAGGGGCCTGGACCCCGACATCGTCGTCTACCCCATCCTGGCGTCTATAAACGACATAATAGTCACCACGTTCTACGTGGCCGTCGTGAGCCTGGTGCTGGTGGGCGGCCCGATCTTCCTGGTCCTGGTGGCCCTCTTCGCCCTCATCCTAGCCGCCGTGGGCATCGTGGCCTACCGGAGCCGGGGCGACGGGTTCTTCAGGCAGACCCTCCGCGAGGGCACAACAGTCGTCGTCCTCAGCAGCCTCTTCGGCAGCGTCAACGGCGTCATGCTCAGCAGGATGAGCGGGACGCTGGAGCGCATCCCCGGCCTCATGGCCATGTACCCGGCCCTCACCAACGCCCTGGGCAACGTAGGGAGCATCATAGGAAGCCAGACCACCACCAGTATGGCCCTCGG
>JAEHCT010000076.1 GCA_020697635.1 Candidatus Bathyarchaeota archaeon | reverse complement strand
ACTATGTTGGTCTCCTCGCTGAGCCTCAGCATCATCTCAGGGGTGACGGCGTTCAACGCGTTCCTGGGTATGTTATAGATGTAGACCGGGAGCTCCACGGCCTCGGCGATGGACTTGAAGTGGTTCAGGATGCTCTCCGCGTCTGGCTTGACGAAGAAGGGCGGGACGGCGCCGACGGCGTCGACACCAGACTCCTCCGCGGACCCGGCGAGGCCCACGGCCTCCTCGGTGGACGCGGCCCCGACGTGTGCGAGGAGCTTGACGCGGCCCCTCCCGTACTTAACGGCCTCCTCGAAGACCTCGACGCGTTGATCCGGCCTCATTATGACTCCGGACCCCGCGGTCCCGCAGAGGAAGAGCCCGTCGACGCCGGCCTTCGCCTGGAACGTTACGAGGTCGCCTATGGCGTCTGTCTTGACCTCTCCCTTCTCGTCGAAGGGGGTCACGAGGGCGGTTATGATGCCTGACAGTTGACTCAACATGGACACTGGTAGACTATGGGCCTCGCGGCTTTTCTTGTTTCCCCAGCCTCTCGTGCAAGTTTTATCGGCGGAGCCCTACGAATGTCTGGGAGCCATGTTTAAGCCAGACGTGATAGCCTTGGGGGAGCCCATGGTGGAGTTCTGCGCCGCCGACACGGGGCGCCTTAGCGTGGTGGAAGTTTTCAAGAGGGGGTGGGGGGGCGACACCAGCAACTTCGCGGTGGCCGCGGCGAGGCTGGGCGCCAAGGCGGCCCACCTGTGCAGGCTCGGTGACGACGAGTTCGGCAGGAGCTTCATGGGGCTCTGGGCCTCGGAGGGGATGGACTCGAGCCGGGTGGTCGTGGAGTCCGGCGCCTGGACGGCCGTATACTTCATCAGCCTCGTGGAGGGGGGTGGCCACGACTTCACCTACTATAGGGCCGGGTCCGCGGCGAGCCGCTACTGTGTGGCAGACCTCGACGAGGAGTACGTCGCCTCCGCCAGGGTCCTCCACATCAGCGGCATATCCATGGCGGTCAGCGTCAGCCTCAGGGAGGCCGCGTTCAGGGCGATGGAGCTGTGCGGGGACGCTGGCGGAGAGGTGACCTTCGACGTGAACATGAGGGCGAAGCTCTGGCCCGTCGACACCGCGAAGAGGGTTCTGGGGCGGGCGTTCACCAAGGCGGACACGGTGTTCGCCTCCATGGAGGACGTGAGGACGCTGTACGGTGTGACGGAGCCGAGGGAGGCGGGGGAACTCCTCAGGGACATGGGCGTCGAGACGGTCGTGATTAAGCACGGGGGAGAAGGCTGCTACGTCTCAGCCGGGGGGGAGTCCTTCACATGCCCCGGCTTCGATGTGAAGGCTGTAGACACCACGGGCTCCGGGGACGCGTTCGACGGGGCGTGGGTCGCCGCGACGCTAGAAGGATGGAGTCTGGAGAGGAAGGCGGCTTTCGCCAACGCCGTGGGTGCTCTGACGGCGACGGGGCTAGGGGCCGTGGCGCCTATACCGACCAGGGAGCAGGCGCTGAGGCTGATGGAGGAGCAGGGCAGATGGTAGAGATTGATATGCTGAAGGGCAGGGGGAGCCGGGTAATGGCGGCGACCTGACGGCCAGACCGGTGAAGACCCCCGACATGGCCAAGGACCACAGGTAGCCCCGACTTCTGTTACAGCGGGTTACATACATCTTCTTAAATCGCCTGAACTTGCTCCGTTTCACCAGAAACTCGGTGGAGACATAATGTTGAAGGCGATAGGTCTACGTAGGGGAATGACGGGGCTCGAGGTGGCCATCATACTAGTCGCCTTCGTCATCACTGCCTCCGTGTTCGCCTATATGGTGCTCAACGTGGGCTTCCTGACGGCTGAGAAGGCCCAGTCGGTGATCTCATCCGGGATCAGTGAGGCTAGCTCCGTGCTGTACCTGGACAGCGACGTCATCGGCAGCTTCGTCAACAACACCGGCGCCCAGAGCGAGATATGCCTGACGAAGGCGGTCTTCTACGTTAGGCTCGGTCAGGGAGACAGCCCCATCTCCCTTAGCGACTCCAAGCTGGTGGTCACTTACACCAACGCCAGGTGCCACGCCTCGGTCTACGACAGCAACGGCACCATAACCACCGTCACGGGGGTGACCGGGGACGGCGACGAGATCATAGAGCAGGGGGAGCGCTTCAAGGTGTCCATAGACTTCACCGAGCTGGACAAGTCCAGCGTCGACCCCGCACAGAACAGTCAGCCAGACGTCTACGTCCACCCCTACGAGGAGATCCGGATAGAGGTTAGGCCTTCAGGCGGCGCCGTGCTCACCATCGAGAGGACAATGCCCCAGGTAGCCTACACCGTGCAGGCCTTCTAGCCGAGCCTGTCCCCTCTGACCCACCTGCCTGTTTTCAGGTCGTAGAACCACGCCTGCCTAGGGTTCTGAGCCACTTGCTCCTTGATCCGTAGCAGCCTCTCGGCGGCGTCCCGCCCCTTGAAACTTATCTGCGTGTATGCGTCCAGCAGCCGGGCCGCCGAAAGGCAGTTCAGGTCGACCCCTAGGAGCGGTCCACCGCCGCCGGAGGGCTCAAGGCTGAAGGGAAACTGCCTGCAGCTGGAGGGGCGATCGCCGTACACGGCGCACCCCGTCTCCTCGAGGTGTGAGCAGGGCTCCACAGCGAGCTGGTGGGCTAACACCATGAACTTGGAGTCGTGGGGTCTCCTTCCTACGCCGATGGCGGGTCTGACGACGTCCTCCGGGAATAGGTGAGCCTCTTCGGGCAGCAGGGTGAGTCCTCTAAGTATCCCCCTGTCCTCTGAGAGGAGGCTGCTGCAGCATTTACCGCAGCGGATGCACGTAAACTCTGCCGTCTCAGACATGGTGAAGACTCACCGTTTCATGGTTAGAAGGGAAAGACGACGTCCTTGGGCGGCGGCGGGTAGCTGCGCTTGCTGTGCGTGAGCCCCATGCCGACGAGGAGTTCAGCCAGCATTATCACAGCCTTTCCAGGGTGGATCACGATCACACCGGGATGAGTCTCCTCTAGCTCTCTTCGGAGCCTGTCGGCGTGGTCGTTCATGGCCATACAGCCGAAGCATATGGCGTCCGCCCCGTCTTCAACGCCCACCACAGCCATCTCGTGCACCTTTTCATAGCCTGAGGGCTTCCCGAGCTCGAGGACGGGCAGGTCGACTGAGTATATCCCTGTGCAGCGCTCCCATAACCCGAGGCCTCTCACTTGGCGCTCGGCTAGGCTGAGCACGTGGGGGAGCTGGACCAGTAGGCAGAACTCCTTGGCCAGCATGGAGGCCAAGTACATGGACGCCATCCCGGGGCCCAGCACAGGGATGGAGACGAGGTTCCTGGCTGCCTCGAGGGAGGGGTCGTGGCCTCCCCATATCACCACTGCGTCTACCCCCTCTTCCTGGCTCCGGAGGACTCGTTCGAGGATACCGGGGGCGGCAAGTTCCATTTCGGGGAGGGAGTCCACGGACGGGGGCGCCGCCCTCGTAGTCACGAGCCTCACATCCACGCCGGGTGAAGCGTATGATGCCAAGTCCGCCTCCCTCTTCTTCAACGCGTCTTCGCTCAGCCCCGATATCAGCATGATGACGTCGATCCGCATGCCTATGATGAGGCGGGGAATAAAAATAAGATTTGAGATCACCGTGTTCGCCATCCAGTCTCTGGGAGGTGGAACCGCCATCGTGGGCTGGAGCCTCGGGTTCGCCGCGGTGATCATGACGTACGTGACGATAGACGAGTTGATACCCGTGGCTCACGAGTACTGCACCACGAACTACAAGCACATCGTATCGTCGGGACTAATCGGCATGGTCTTCGTCCAGATGCTATCCCTGATATTGCCCGTCTAGTGTAAGGTCTATATACTCTTCCTCAGGAGTTCAACCGATCGAGATGGTTAGGAAGGCGAGCAGGCTAAAGATCACTGTTCTGAGACGGTTCAAGCCGGAGGAGGTCTTCAAGGAGAAGCCCATCGGGTACGGGGAGCTAGGCCCCTGCGAGGTCTACGAGGATAGACAGGAGTTCATCGTGGAGGCCGACGGAAAAATGCCCGAGAGCTTCTGCGGATGGGCGTGGGACGACATATACAAGGACGTCCAGACCCTCAGGTTCCACGGGGACTTCCAGTGGTTCACCGAGGAGGGCGCCTCCGTGAACTGCTGCACCGACGGCCTGAGGCCCGTGGTCTTCAGGATAGAGCGGATAGACTAGGGTATCCGTGGGCTCTTGGTGAGCTGTTCGAACCCGTCCTCGGTAACAACCACGTTCTCCTCCATGCGGACACCGCCGTAGCCGGACAGGTAGATGCCGGGCTCCACGGTGAACAGCATGCCCTCCCTGAGGACATGCCCCGATGTCTTGGAGAGGTTCGGCACGGCGAAGCCGCTCAGTGGGTGGCCGAGGCTGTGCGGGTAGTCTGGATACCCGTGCTCCTTGAGCACCCTCCGCGAGGCGGCGTCCAGCTCACTGCATTCGACGCCTGGCTTCACCATCTGTATCACCGCCTCCACGGCCATGTCCATGGCTTCCAGCATCTTCTCCTTCTTCGGGTCGCTGCCCAGGAGATATGTGCGTGTCTCGTCCGCCGCGTACCCGTCTATCGATGGGCCCAGGTCTACGAGCATGAACTCGCCGTCCTTCAGCCTCCTGGAGGTGGGCCAGCCGTGGCTGTACGCCGACCTCGGCCCCGTGGATACTATGGTCTGGAAGCTGGTATGCTCGGCTCCCTCCCGCCTCATGGCGTACTCGGCCTCGGCCGCTATCTCGTACTCGGCGACGCCGGGCCTCATGGCCTCCCGGGCGGCGCTGCACGCGACGTCGGCTAGCCTACTTACCCTGCGATGATATCTCACCTCGTCGGGGTGGAGACCGTAGAAGACCTCGGGTATGACCGTCTTCCCTACGTCCACTAGCTCGCCTTTGAGGTTCTCACGGTAGTAGGCGTAGCCGGCGTGGTTGAACCCGCCCAGTGGGGCCCCTACAGTTGAGCCCTCCCGCAGGTGCTGGTTGGCGTAGCAGGCTATCTGCTCTTTAGCCTTGGCCCGGCTCTCCAGCTGCTCTACCTGTATCCAGCTCTCGTCGCGGGCGCTGTTGATGTTCACGCTGTAGCAGAACAGCTTGGGGACGCCGTCGATGGGCACGATCAAAGCGACGCCTGAGGACGTGTCCGCGATGCGTTTGAACCTGGCGCCGCCCCCCGCGTCGTTGAGGAGGTAGACAACGTCCAGCCCGTGCTCCTCCATCTGCTCCTTGAGGTGGCTGTAGCGCCGTCTACAGAAATCCACTGGCTCAGACATGGATCAGGGTTACCCGCTGACGATATAAAGCCACCATCAATCGGTGGCTCGTTTCCTCAGGCTGGGCGGAACCGGGTACACGCGCTTGCTGTGGGTAACGCCCAGCTCCACGAGCATCTCGGCGGTCTTCACCGCGGCCTTGACGGGGTTCACCACGGGGACCCCGATGGCCTCGCTGAGCCTCTCGTCCACCATGAGGAACCCCATGCTCATGCACCCGAAGGTAACGGCGCCCGCCCCGTACTCCTCGACGGCGACACGCCCCTCCCTGACTAAGGCGTCGTACGCCTCCTCCGGCTTCTCCCTCACCTCAGGGACGCTGAGTCCCACCGGGTGGGTGGATACGTGCTTCAGGAGCCCGTCCCGCTCATGTATCATGGTCCTGACGACCCCGCCTCCGCCCGTGGTGAGGACGCTGAACCTTGGGGCGATGAGGCTGCATAGGTGCTTAGCCGTGGAGCCCGGCGGCACCACGGGCACCCGCAGCACCTCCCTAAGCGGCGCCTCCCCGGGGTCGCCCCCGCAGGGAATTATGACGGCGTCGTACCCCGCCTTCTCGGCCTCCCTGGCGCACTCCAGGTCCTCGACGGTGGAGAGGGACGCCTCGTATGAGGACTGAATCGTGCCTAGGTGGCTCCTCTCGGGGTCTTTCTCCAGCCCAAAGATGTCTATCCGGGTGTCTGGGTCTACGATACTGCGTAGTATCTTCTCACGCCGCTCCAGCTCTCCGGATAGCTTGCCAGTGGCGGCGCTGGCCATGAGGAACGCTATCTTCTTCATGCCTCAATCATGGTGTCACTGTTTCTTGAAGATTGCGAGAGGCGTATGAAGCTCAGGCTCGATAATGTTATGTAATTTTTATACGTCTCTTCTATGAACACCATGAAGATCGTGAAGCCGGGAGAACATCCTAAGCTAGAGACAGTGAAAGGTAGGCACGGCGAGATAATCATTGTGGGCGAGAAGGCCATGATGATGCGCCTCACCGTTGAGCCCAACGTACCCACGCCGCCTCACAGCCATCCCCACGAGCAGATGGGGCTGGTGATCCAAGGGGAAGGCGACCTCTACATAGGGGACGAGAAGGTCCACGTCAAGGAGGGGACCAGCTTCTGGGTTCCCCCGGATGCGCCCCACAACTTCGACGCCACCGGCGACCGGCCAGCCGTCCTCGTGGAGTGCTTCTGCCCGCCCCGTGAGGACTACCTGGAGCAGGTGGGCCTGAGATAGGCAGACACCCT
>JAEHCT010000075.1 GCA_020697635.1 Candidatus Bathyarchaeota archaeon | reverse complement strand
ACCGCCAATAAGGAGATGGGGATCCTCGCGGCCATGAGGAAGATGAGGGAGAACAAGATCACGCAGCTGGTGGTCATGGACGGAGACAGGTTGGAGGGGGTAATCTCCGAGAGAGACGTCATCAAGGCGGTCTCATACGCCTCACTCGCCTCTTTCAAGCCCCTATTGGGAGAGGAACAGCAGAGGTAACCCATGGAAGACTGTCTGGGCACTCTACCTCAAGAGCCCATTACATTTTCTCTATCAGCTTTCTAATCGAGTCCTGATAATTGTTATACTCCTTCCGCCGGCAGTTGAAGCAGAGATATCTACTCTTTCGTGCGCCTGGCCTGGTACTGCGCTCGTTGACCCTGATCTCATTCTGCTCCAGAGCCTTGCCGCAGACGGCGCAGGTCTTCCCGGACATGTCGAGGGTTATTTCCAGTCAAGAAGGAAAAATCTTTGGTATCAACGCAAGATTGTAATTCCTGAGATAGAGATTTTTTGAAGGTTATAATAGGTCGAGTTAAGATCGGAGGACTCCAAGCGGACTGAGGCAACGTCGCTGACTACCACGCGAGGGGGGTGGGAGTACCGTCGGTAGATGACCAGCTACAACTGAGACACTTACAAGACGATTCAATGGCAAACATATCGAAGTTGGAGAGGAAAACGCGACTCCAAAATAATCATAACGTTAACTCCTTATATTTAGCTTGGAGCAATATTGATTTCTACAACGGTTCGTACGTGGACCCTCGATAATTAGCTCTCAGGGTTTGGAGGGGCAGCATATTTAGGTATCATTTATCTATTTGTACAACAGTGCATAGTAGAAAATGAGCGCCCCTTCCAACTTCGCGGATGTCATGAGGAAAAATCGCTGGACCCTGTTAGCCATCCTCATGCTACCAGTAGTCGGAATGGTCATCGCCATACCCCTGATACTGTGGAGGACGCCTGGAGTTGCTAGGGTCGCCATCCCGATCATCATTGTCCTGATAGTCCAATACACGCTCATGGTCATATGGATATCCAAGAAGATGAGCCAGATAAAAGCATCATAGATTACCACAGGAATTAGTTTATTCGTTGAGGAAGGTGAAGGCGACAGGAAATACCATTCAATGGGTACACTCGGACAATAATGGCACATGAAGAGCGTGTCGGTTTATCTAGACAACGACGCATATTATTACTTTGAATCCCCCGAGAGAACTCTTTTTTAAAAAATGAATCATCTAAATGAGAACACGCTGTTGAGATAATTTTACTTGAAAAATTAACTTCCTATAAGATATGAGAGACGGAGTAATTGTGCAAAAAACCTTTAATAGAAAACAGTCGTTTGTAATTGATTCACGTTGATGAAGAAGTTCACCATCATCGCAGCCCCAGAGCACGAGCATTTATTATTAGAGGAAATCAGTAGGTCACGGGTTGTCCAGTTAAAAGACGTGACGGGAGTAGAGTTTGAGAGGCTCAAAGAAGGTGAGAGAACCGCAGATTTCAAAGCTCTCTATGAAAAATACCATCAAGCATATCAGGACCTCGTTGAAATTGGACTCCCCGACCAAAAGACAACGGATCTCTCTACGGTTGAACTAAAACGATTTGTAGATGACCCCGAGGGAACAGTGGAAGATTTTCTCATTACTTTGGATGATTTCAAGGAGAAGCTGATGGAAGGTAAGGCGGAACAAGCCAACATTCAGAGAGAGAGAGAGCAAAAGCTCATGGATGCGCGGGCACGGCTTGAAAGAGTCAGAGCGCTGGAGCCCGAGGAGATGCGGAGATGCCTGGCTGTCGGAGCGGTGAACCTCAACCTCATAGAACGGCTTGCCGAACACCTTCAGAGATTTGATGATATCAGCTATAAAGTGATTGAAATTTCGAAAGATACAGGGTACATATTTGTTTTTGGTCCCGAGGAGAGGGAAGGTTGGATCTCGACCCTCTTCATAATTTTCGAAGTCAAAGACGTTTTCGACGTGCTGAGCACCGGCGATATCCTCCTCGCATTAGATCCCGGAATGCGCGAGAAGGTATTGAACGAATATGAGGAAGAGGTTGTAAAACTTCAGCTCCTAGTCGAGAAAGAAGAAGAAGACGAAGTAATCAAAGAACAGATCAAGAAAATCCAGAAGATTACCAGCAGAGATGAGGAAGACCTGTATACCCCACTGGTGGATAAAGCGAAGTTCCTAGATTACATATTGAGAATAATGTCCAATGAAACGATCCCCGTTGTCAGGACGAGGCTGTTAAGCGTCATTCAAGGGTGGATCGATGAAGATAAGGTGCATATCTTAGAAGAAATCAAGGACGATCTTGAAGAGAAGACCGGTGAACTGTTCTTCGTACAATATGAGAAACCAGGGCACGATGAACACGCCATCCCGACGCCGCAGCCTGTCATGAAGCCTCCGATGCTTCAGCCCGCTTGGACGCTGACCTCCCTTCGCGGGTGGCCCTCTGCCCTCGAGGTAAACCCCATGTATATCACAGTCCTCATCTTCAGCTTCCAGTTCGGTCTGATGTTTGGTGACATAGGGCAGGGTGCGGTGTTCCTCCTCGCCGGGTTGATCATAACCCGGACATACAAGAAGGGCATGGCGTCGAAGCTGGGAGCCCTATTCATACCTATGGGCATATTCGCCATCATTTTCGGCATCGGGTACGACTCGATCTTCCTCAAGGAGGGGCTCCTGTTCAACCATCACCAGTTCATGCCGAACCCCATCAACGAGACGACCACGCTGATGAAGTGGGTTTTCAAGATCGCGGCCGTCGAGATCATATTCGGGTTGGTCCTCGGCGCCATCAACCAGTGGAAGGGAGGGCACAAGTGGGGCGTCCTGGGGGAGCACGGCCTCGGCATGATCCTCTACGTCGCTGGCCTCTACATGTCAGCCATGCAGTTCATCAAGACCGGCGACTTTATCAGCGTCATGAGTTTCTGGGGATTCTACGTCATGCTGGGCGGAATGCTCTTGGCGATGCTGGAACCCATCATCGCGGCCGTGGCGGGAGGACACTTCAGCATCGAGGTGATCGGCGAGGGGGTGGGAGCGCTCCTCATGACCTTCGTCGAGGGCCTCGCCAACCTCTTCTCCTTCCTCCGTATCGTCGCATTCGCCCTCGCCCACGCCAGCCTGGCCGGCGCGGCCCACCAGCTGGCCGGCTTCATGGGGGACATCCCGAGCCTCATCCTGATGAACCTAATCGCGATGAGCTTCGAGTTCATGTCGAGCGGTGTACAGTCCCTGAGGCTGCTCTACTACGAGTTCATGGGCAAGTTCTACCAAGGCGACGGCGTCCCCTTCAGACCCTACAGGCTCAGGATCAGAAAATCCTAGCCTGAACCTTCCTTTTTTTCCGATAGTTATCCTTGTGAAAAAAGTTATATGCTGAATTGGGCATTGATACCAGAACAAGGTGGGAAGTTACAAATGATGACGTTAATCGTCCCCCACGGTCGGCAACTTCAAGGGAGGTGGATGTGATCGAAAACTTGCTACCCGCAGCACTCACTGTCGTCGCTAGCATCGTCGCTGCCGCATGGTGCATTACACACGGTTCCACAATCAGCGCATCTACAGCCGTCGAGAAGGGAAGAGCCTCTGTCTGGGGCTCGTCCCTGAGTCTCTTTGGAGCACTGCTAATCTTCTACGGCTTCCTAGCGGGACTGATGTTCACGACGGAGACCGTCAGTCCAACAATAATACTATTCGCGGGGATCATCTCCATGCTCGCACTTGTGCTAATGACCTCAGTAGCCAAGAGCGGTGGAGATGAAAAGAGCATCAGAGGAGCGCTGGACAGCATGGGCTCGTGGGGAGCTGTGACTGCGATTGTAATTCTTGGAAGTATACTCTTTATATTAATAGGTGGAGGTGAAAGTGGTATGATACCTGAATCTGCATGGGGGCTTCTGATGGGAGCTCTGACCATGATCGGTTCCGGGTTCGCGGCCGCCCTGTGCATCATGACGGCCGTCAAGGCGGGCGCTGAGATGCTGATAGAGAAGCCCGAGCTCTCGATCTGGTCTCTGCTCTTCGTAGCCCTCGGAGAAGGTTTGGCCATCTACGGATTGATCGTGGCGATCCTACTGATAGGCTAGCCTTTCCGGCACACCATTTCTCTTTTTACAACTAGTTAATTCTATTAAGATCAGCGATTTTTTCATCAACCAACAATGGTTCAGTGTAACATCTTCTGGGGGAAACAAGGCTCCAGAAACAGGGGATGAATGTCTAAACGAAGTTGGGGATGGCCAGATATTTCAAGATGTCCTCGGCGGCGATTCCCTGGGTCTTCCCCCAAGCAACGCCGACGAGGTCGTCCTTCTCTATCTCGCTGAAGATGAGATACGCCATGACGACGTTGAAGCCAAAATCGTTCGCTGCGCGCCCCCTCTTGGCGATGTCGTAGACGTGCTGGCGGAGTCGGCTCCTGATGAGGGCCACGTCCCCCTCGTATAGGGGGGCCAGGATCTCGTCATAGGGCGGGTTGAGGCCTTGGATGACGGCCTTGATGTCATCCGCCTCTATGGCCTCCCTGAGCATGTCGAGGCCTATTCCGTAAGTCACGGGAAACATCTCCTCGGGGCTGTGAGCGTCTTCGCGGGCGCTCCTCTGCTTCGCCGCGACGAGGAAGTTCTCGACGTCGGCCTCGACCTGGACGACCCTCCGAACCAGCCCCCTGTCGCTCTGGGGGAGCCTCTCCAGAGACTTGAAGACCGCCCTGGTGCTCAGATAGTTCAGGGCTATCTCTACGGGCCAGAGGGCGTCGTACTTCTCAGAGAGCTCCAGGCTTGAGATGAGGGGGGCATATGGAGTGCCTTCAAGCCTCCTTACGGCGTCCTCGAAAGTCTCCGCCTCCACGATCTCCCCGTAGCTCTCGACCTTGTAGGGCATCATTGGTATGAGGGACCCCACGACCTGGGGGATCGGTATGCCGCTGAACTTGCCTCTGAATATGCGTTTGAGGTTGATGACCTCGAACCTCAGGTAGTAGTAGGACTGGAGGAAGTCTCCGATGTTGGTCGGCGCCAGGTCCACGATCCCCATCATGCGCTCGATGAACTTCTGGTAGAAGACCTTCTCCAGGGCGATGGAGACGTCGCCCTCCATTCCGATGGATATCTCGCCGTAGGGTGTATCAGCCAGCTGCTCCACGAAGGCTTCGAGGCTCTCCCTCTCGGCTAGGGCGCGCATCTGCTCCGGGGTCAGGAGGTCCCCCATGAGGGCGTGGCTCCTGATGACCACGTAGTCGAGGCCGGGGCTCACTCGCGACGCCGTGCCAGCGCACCCCCGATTAGCTTCATCCTAACCAGTTCCTCCAGGCTCTCCTCGTCCAGCTTGTCCTCTATGAACTTGATGACCTGCCTGTAGCGGGGGATGATCGTGTTCTCCAGGGCGTTCACCTTCCTGTTCGTCTTCCCCAGCTCGTCCGCAATCCTCTCCGCCCGGGCCTCGAACTCGGCGAGCTGGAGGATATCCTCAAGGATACCCAGGACCTTCTCCGCCGCCTCGCTCAGGGTGATGTCCAGCTCCCCCGTGATCTGGGGCTCCTTCTCCACCTTGATGTACGGGTAGCGGACCCCCATGACGCTCCGGGGGAGGACCTCCAACTCGAGGCGGCTCTTGATGGAGCTCGCCTGGCTCCTCACCTCCGTCGGGCCCAAGGAGATGTAGGCGGCGGTGACCGCCCTGTAAGCGATCCGGAGGTCCTCTAGCAGCTTGCTGCGCCTCCCCTTCAGCACGTCTATGGAGGTGGTGAGCTCCTTGGCGAGGTGGTCCCTCTTCAGCTTGAGGAACTCGGTCCCCCGCTCTATGAAGCCGATCCGCCTCTTCATCTCCATGAGGTAGCCCTTTGTGGGCCGGACTCCAGTCGTGGCGGACAAGGCTATTTTTCACTCTTGTGGGCGGGATGGTACTTGTTGATATACGCCTCTCTAACCCTTATCAGGTCCTCCTCGGGCAGGATGGAGAGCAGATCCCATGCGATCTCCAAGGTCTGCTCGACGCTCCTGTTCTCGTAGGGACCCTGCTTGACGAACTCGTTCTCGAACCTGTCGGCGAACTCCAGCCAGGTCCTCTCCCGCTCGCTGAGGCCCACGACGCCGACGATCCTGACCAGGCCCCGGGCCCTCGTCCCCTCGGCGTAGGCCATGTAGAGCTGGTTGGAGACGTCGCTGTGGTCCTCCCGGGTGGTCTCTGCGCCGATGCCGTCCTTCATCAGCCTGGACAGGCTGGGGAGGGGGTTCATCGGCGGGTAGATTCCCCTGAGGGAGAGCTCCCTCTGTAGGATGAGCTGGCCCTCGGTGATGTAACCTGTCAGATCTGGGACAGGGTGGGTGATGTCGCCGGCGGGCATCGAGAGGATCGGCATCAGAGTCACTGATCCTGATCTTCCGGTGATCCTACCCGCCCTCTCGTAGATCGTCGCCAGGTCGCTGTAGAGGTAACCTGGATATCCCTTCCTCGTTGGGATCTCCTCCCGTGCGATGCTGATGGCTCTAAGGGCCTCGGCGTAGTTGGTCATGTCGGTGAGGATGACGA
>JAEHCT010000074.1 GCA_020697635.1 Candidatus Bathyarchaeota archaeon | reverse complement strand
TTCCTCGTGAACGTGGGGATGCCCATCGATGACATGGTGCACCTCTACACCAGCGTAACCGACTTCGACGAGAGCCTCACCCGGTATCAGATAGAGCACATCGCCGGCCTCAAGGGCCACCGAACAAAGTACACGCCCCCCACGTGCAGCACCCTCAGGACCCACGGCATATGCCGCAACATGGACAGCGTATGCGAGACTGTGAGCCACCCCCTTGGCTACTACCGTAGGAAGGTGCGGCGCCTGGAGCGGCAGAGAGAGCAGCGGGAAGCTGAACCCTCAAATACCGCCGCCCAACAATAACAAAGACCGACATGCGGGAACTCACGGAAGAGAAGAAGCGGATGCTCAAGAGCCTAGGGCTCCACTACTGCAGGCACTACGAAAACGTCGTACGCTTCAACGCCCCCGCGTGTGGAAAATGCCGCCACAGGACCTGCCCCGCGAGGTAACCTGTTTTAAAACCCCGTGGACTAATCAATAGGCATGGAAGAGGACTGGGGCAGCCCCAGGTTCGTCGAGGAACAGTTCAGGCGGTGGTACGCCCGTAACAGCGGCACCGTACCCGCCCCCATAGACATAGCGCACAGGGAGTTCGCTTTTCTCACCTTCCACGGCCGCACCATGTACCGCCACATACGGTTCTCCACCCTCGACGAGCTTCGACGCTACCTCAGAGCCAACGCCCCAGCCCACAGCTACCACAGCAGTGGCTACTACGACGACCCCTCCGCCGAAATGGCCCGCAAGGGATGGAGGGGCGCGGACCTGGTCTTCGACATAGACGCCGACCACTTCGACCTCCCCTGCCAGAAGGAGCACGACAGGTGGTGGTGCAGGAACTGCGACAACCAGGGCACAGGACACCCCCCCGAGATATGCGAGTGCGGCAAGGCCCAATTCGAGACGGAGACCTGGCTCTGCGATCGGTGCCTCCAGGCCGCCAAACACGAGGCCCAGAAGCTCCTCGACATACTCATACAGGACTTCGGCGTAGGCACCGACGAGCTGACCACCAACTTCAGCGGCAACAGGGGCTACCACGTCCACGTCCACAGCGACGGCATGATCCCCCTCGGCCAGCAGGCTCGCCGCGAGACAGTGGACTACATAATGGCTACAGGGCTCGAGGCCGAGTACCAGGGCTTCAGCCAGAGGAACAGAGGTGCGCGCCCCACCCTCGCCGAGGGAGGCTGGAGGGGCAGAACAGGCCGCGCCCTCTACGACTACATCCAGGAGGTCGAGCCCGAGGAGGTGAAGTCCATGAAGCTCAGCCGGAGAGCCACGAAGAGCATCATAGAGGACAGGGAGCGGGTGCTCAACACCCTCATGGAGAGGCACCCCAGCAACGTCACAAGCCTCATCGACCCCAAGAGCCTACAGGCTGTTCTGGAGAAGGCCGTGAAGCTCCAGGCGTCAGAGATCGACACCGTAGTCACCACCGACATCCACCGCCTCATCAGGCTGTCCAGTACCCTCCACGGAAAGACGGGCTGGCAGGTCCAGACCATACCGTACGGCGCCCTGCCTGACTATGACCCCCTCATGAGAGCGACTGTGATAACGGGAGACCCCGTGCGGCTCGAGTTCAGGTGGGCCCCCAAAATAAAGATAAACGACGTGGAGTACGGACCATACGAGGACGAGGAGGCGGAGCTCCCCCTGGGCGCCGCACTCTTCTTCCTATGCAAGAAAGGAGCCAGGCTGAAACGATGAGCGACAGGTACGAGAGACTCCGCAGGGCATGGGGTAGGGAGAACGAGAAGCTTGGGCTCCAGAACATACCCGACGAGTTCCTTCACGAGATGCGCCGCTACTCCGAGGAGCTTAACAAGACCCCCACCGACCCCGGGACTCTCACCGGCTCCATAACCAAGAAGGAGAGAGGGTTCGTGAGCCAGATGCTGAGGGAGCTTACCGAGACCCGGCTCCGGAAGATAGTCACCAAGGAGCTTAGGGGCGAGCCCATCGACGCCCAGGCCATGACGCCGGAGGAGCAGAGGCTCCACGCAAACCTCAGGCAACTCCTCTTAGGCTACAGGCAGGGAGCCGACATCCCCGAGCCCGAGGCGCCGCCCACTGTTCAGTTGCCTAGGCCGGCCCCGGCGCTGAGGCCCAGTACAGCCGTTCCACGCGAGGCGCCTGAGGGTGACCTGGTTGTGGTCCGGTTCCTGAAGCCCCTGCCCGCGATCATGGGTGTGGACATGAAGGCGTACGGCCCCTTCGACCCCGAGGACGTGGCCAGCATCCCTCGACAGAATGCGGTAAACCTAATAAGGAGAGGTATAGCTAAGCTGGTGGATATAGAGCCATGAAAGTACCGAGTACCATGCGGACCTACTGTCCGAAGTGCAAAACTCACACGGAATTCAGCGTCTCCATCTATAAGCCCGGGAAAAGAGCGGGCGCAAAGAAGGGCGAGCGCAGGCAGGCCAGACGCAAGAAGGGCTACGGTGGCCAGAAGTTCCCGGAGCAGCACAACCAGGCCAAGGTCACGAAGAAGCAGTCCCTCATGCTCAAGTGCAAGGAGTGCAGCTACACGTTACAGCGTAAAGGGATGCGGCTCAAGAAGCTGGAGGTAGTATAGCTTGGCCGAATGGGAGCATCTCATACCCCGCCCCACGTCACGGTTCCTACGCGTACGGTGCATAAGCTGCGAAAGCGAGCAGATATTATTCAGCCACAGCAGCACCCAGGTCAAGTGCCAGACCTGCGGAGAGGTGCTCGCGGAGCCCATGGGCGGGAAAGCCAAGATCAACGCCGCCATAATATCTGTTTTAGGGTGATTTAGATGAGTCTAGGGAGACCCGAGTGGCCAGAGGTCGGCGAACTCGTCGTCGCGACGGTGCGGCGCGTGGAGAGCTACGGCGCCTACGTCGGCCTCGACGAGTACCCCAACAAGGAGGGCCTCCTACACATCTCTGAGATAAGCAGCAGATGGGTGAGGAAAATCCGGAACCACGTGCGGCAAAACCAGAAGGTCGTCTTACAGGTACTCAGGACGGACCCGGGGAAGGGGCAGGTTGACCTCAGCCTGAGAAGGGTGAGCAAGGACGATAAACGTAAGAAGATCGAGTCCTGGAAGAAGGAGCGGAAGGCGGTGACCCTGCTCACGCAGGCAGCCCAGCAGCTCAACACGGACACCGAGGCCCTCTTCGATGGAGCAGGGGCGAAGCTGGTGGACCACTACGGCAGCCTATACGAGGGACTCGAGGCCGCCGCCAAGAACGGCATGGACGCCCTCAAGGAGGCCGGCGTAGAGCCCAAGGCAGCCGAGGCGCTCAGCGAGATCGCCAAGGAAAAGATAGTCATAAGGGGCGTCACGATTCAGGGCGTCCTCGAGGCGTCGACCATGTCCAGCTACGGTATACAGGAGATCAAGGACACGTTCCAGAAGGCCGAGGAGGTCGCCCAGGATAACGACGCCACCATCAACATATCCACCCTAGGCGCCCCTAAGTACAGGATCCAGCTCACGGCGGAGGACTACAAGAAGGCCGAATACGCGCTCGACAAGGTGGTTAAGTTCGCCGAAGAGGCTTGGGGATCCATAGACGGCATCGTCGCGTTCACGAGGGAGTAGCGCCGATGGTGTGGCTTCTGAGGCGATGCACCGGCTGCAGCCAATACACGCTCAAGGATACATGCCCACGGTGCGGAGGCGCAGCGGAGTCGCCCCACCCAGCGAAGTTCTCCCTCGACGACAAGTACCGCAGGTACCGTATCCTCATGAAGAGGATGGCTGAGAGGAAACAGCAGTCGCGGTGACAAAGACTTCGTCCTTGATTTAAATTTTATTTCTCTTGGAAAGGTTTTTTATCGTTCAGTTCCCCTTGTTTTTGTGATCACCATGGCTAAGACTTATGTTCGTATCTTTGGCCCGCCGCTTCTTAAAGCCATCAAGGCTCTGGAGGGCGTCGCCGTAGACATGTCGAAGGCCACAGAGGTAAAGTTCAGCCACAAGTGTGTGCCTTACCCGACGAGGCTGCAGAGCGACAAGAGAGACTGGAACAGCTACCTGAAGAACCTGCAGAACACGTATACTGACTGCTACGAGCCCCAGAAGATCATCAGCGACGCCGGCGTGACCCTGGGGGAGTACGACTTCGTGTTCGAGTGGACCGAAAAGCCTTCGATGAAGAAGATCCAAGGTCTCATCGAGAACATCGACGGGGCTCTGAGTGACCTGGGTGTTCACTACTCGCTTACTACCGAGTAGAAACCATTTTTTTTATCAAAGACTGCTTCAAAACAGTTTATTAAAAAAATTAGAAAGGGACGGATTTACTAGTTGGCGGCTCCAATCTCCTCAGGCCCTGCCTCACTCTCAGCGAGAGCTTTTCTCTCCCGGATCTCCTCGTAGACGATGAAGGCAGGCATGATCACCCAGATGGCGATCATGACCCAGAACAAGATCGTGTCCCAGTCCATTATTCCCCTGCCTCCTCTTTCTTACCGCCTAGTGTCCTGAAGATTCCCGATATGCCGCTTGAGACTCCGCGAGCCTTCGGTGCGCTTCTCCAGTCAACTACGACTTCTTCGTTCACTAGCCTCCGGTAGTTTACTCCCGGGATGTATAGCAGCTTCTCTGGGATCAGTCCGTTTGGACGGAACATGATGACAACTATGAGGAGCACTCCTAGGAGGATGGCCTCGAAGTAGGCGATCGGGAAGAAGAAGACCTCTTGCAGGAACCACTTATTCACGATGATAACCCGGCGCATGGCCACGACCAAGGCACAGCCCAGGAAGGTTCCGGCGTTGTTACCGGGTCCTCCGAGGATGAGCATAAGCCAGGGCCAGTAGGTCCAGAAGGCGCGCTGGTAGTTGGCCTCTACGACGTAGCTGAAGTAGAAGGCTAACAGTGTTCCGCTTAGTGCGGTGATCCCCGACGCGAACATCAGTATGTTCCTCCTGATGCCCACGACGTTCTTGCCTACGCTTCCGACGGTGATCTCGTTCTCACGGATGGATCTCATCAGCCTGCCGTACGGGCTGTTCAGCATCGTCCTGAAGATAAAGAAGCTTACTAGCCCTATCAGCAACGTGATGATTGCCATGAGGATCGTGCGGTCGCCTGAGTACCACCGGAGTATGTCTGGGATGAAAATCCCGAGGGTTCCTCCGCTTATCCAAGGTACGTTTCTGCCGAAGATCTGGCTGGCGTCAGCCATGGTGATAAGCACGATCATGAGGTAGGTCGCCCTTAGCCTGATGGCCGGTAGAGCGATGATCCAGCCGATGATCGCGCCAAGTATCAGCGCGACGGCTAGGCTGAAAAGCAGCATCGACAGCCCGAACATTGGTTTGTCTTCGATGAAGGTGTTTGTCAGGTCTACGTTGAACGGGTTGTTGTAGACCCAGTCTAAGTCCTCCGCCCAAGGCCTCAGCACCACGCCGGCGCTCTCTGCCATGGTGAAGATCAGCCTTGTCGTGAGGGCGCTCACGGTGAACCCTCCGACGATGACTTGTACGGCGCACCCCATGTTTGGGATGCCCGCGTTACCGTACTGGAAGTTCAGCGCCATGGCGACGATGACGAAGAGGCCGAAGTACATGGCGATGTCCACGATGAGTCTCGCTGTTCCCGATACTGCTACTCCGCTTGTCAAGAGTCCTAGTGCTATGTCTTGTATCATCTTAGTCCTCCGCCTTCATAAGCCCAACCGACTTCAGGAGTTTCTCTCCTCGGTCGCTGGCCTTGAATCTATTCCACGCTCCCTCGAGGCCTTCAGGCTCGACGAGCAGGACGGCTACAAGGAAGATCATGGGGACGATTGGCCTCCACTCGCCTACCCAGGGCCCTAAGAGAGCTTGACCCCAAGTAGTCAACATGATCTCGCTTATCCCTACGATGGCTCCGCCGATAACAGCGCCGTAGACGCTCTCGAATCCACCAAGCAGACTACCGGCCATGATGCTCGTGATGATCATGGCGCCGGACTGCGGTGTACTCTGGAACCACAGGGGTATCATCGCACCGGCGAGACAGGCCATCCCGCCGGTCAGGAACCAGCTGACCAGCTGCACGTTGTTGATGTTAATTCCGAGAACCGAAGCAAGCTCTGGGTCTTCCGCGGTCGCCCTCCTGGCCACGCCGATCTTCGTCCTGGTCAGCATGTAGTGTAGTGTGACGACGCTGATGGCTGTTATCGATAGTGAGACAACGAATATTCCCGGGAAGCCGGCCAACTCGAAGTCGTATTGCTTAAGTAGGAACTGCATGGCATAGGTGGTGTATAGTGCTCTCAGATAGAACGCGTAGATATGGATAAGCACCGTGAGGAAGATCTGGATGGCCAGTGTAGAGATAGTCAAGACGATGGCTCCTCCTCCAAGGTTCTGTAGCACTCCAATCACCAACTTGTAGATGATGACGCTGAATATGCCTCCTAAGACAAACGCCAGAGGGAACCCGATGTATGGGCTCATGTTGAGTATCTTTGCGAAAGTGTAGCTCACGTAGATGCCGACGCCTGCGTATGTTCCGTGTGCGAAGTTGGGCACCTTCGCCGTCAGGTATGTCAGTGTAAATCCTATACTTAGCAG
>JAEHCT010000073.1 GCA_020697635.1 Candidatus Bathyarchaeota archaeon | reverse complement strand
TTCATGAAAACCCATATTAACCCGCCCATTATCTATAACAAATTTCAACACGGTGATATAACTGGAGCAAAGAAGCAGACTGCAGGAATACTACTTCATGTTCAGGGATGTATTCAGCAACAAGAACATTCTGGGGATCTCTATCACCTCCGCCCTCTGGGGCCTGATGGGGCAGGGTTATCGCCCCTTCTGGACACTCTACCTGCAGGACTTTCTGGGAGCCTCGGTCATTAACATCGGCGTCTTCTCGATGATCTCCACTGCTGAGAGCCTATTATTCCAGCTGCCGGGAGGGCTGATAGCCGACAGGTACGGGAGGAGGAAGCTGATCCTCGCAGGCACGGTCCTGAGGACCTTCGGGCCGGTCCTCTACCTCATGGCCCCCAGCTGGGAGTGGGTGATCCCCGGCGCCGTGGTGGCCGGCATGACGAGCCTGTACATGCCTGCCTTCCACGCGATAATCGCGGAGTCTCTCCCCAGCAAGAGGAGAGGCTCTGGCTACGGGGTCTTCAACACGATCACACGCATCCCCAACATAATCTCCCCCCTCATAGGAGGGATACTCATAGACAGGTATGGGCTCTACAGGGGCGTCAGGATGTTCCTCATGATGCAGATCGGCGCCTCCATCCTGGGGATCATCATCAGGTACTTCACGATAACGGAGACGGTCGTTCACAAACCCGGCAAGAGGCCCTCCATGATTCCCACGGCCGAGACATTCAGGGAGCTGCCTCGGCCTATATTCATCATGATGATAGTGTCCATAATCGGGAGCTTCTCGGGGAGGCTGGTGTTTGATTATACCAACCTCTACGCCCTCGACATCCTCAAGATAACCCCGACCCATCTGGGGCTCATCACCTCCATCGCCGGGCTGGTTCAGATGGTCCTCACGCTTCCCAGCGGTATGCTCTCCGACAAGTATGGCCGCAAGAACAATATCATGGTCTCAAGGGTCGTCGCGCCGGTCACCCAGTACTTCATGGCGGCCGTCTCTGGATTCACGCCATACATGCTGGTGATGTCTTTCAACGCGGTTGGGCTGGCCTTCGGGGGCGGCGGTGTTCGGGCGGGTGGGTCTGCCTGGAATGCGTTGATCGCCGATATCGTTCCCTCTCATAAGAGGGCTACCGTTAACGGTGTGATAGGCACCCTCACCGCCGTGGTCGCTGCGCCGTCCTCTGTAATCGGGGGCTGGCTCTGGGAGACGTTTTATCCGCAGTTGCCTTTCCAGCTCTCTGCTGTCATCGGCTTGGTTGCCGCTGGGGTCTTCTGGTTTGGCGTCCATGAGCCGGAGAGGGCGCTCGAAGATTGATCCATGAGAAGTTTATGTGTATGAGATTCTTCTCTTCCATGTAGAATGGAGCCCCGAGCGGGATGTGAACTCCAATTTACAGGGAATAAGAGTTTCTTCCCTTCAGCCCCTCGGGGCGGAGGAGGCACGTGACGGCGATCGAGAGTATGGGTATGAGGTGCCTGTAATCGCCGAACCAGACCCCGAGCACCCTTTGACCCGTGACGGTGCCCATTATCTCGATAACGCCGAGAACGGTTCCCCCGAAGAATGCACCCGTCAAGCTTCCCATGCCCCCGAGGAGGCTCGCAGCCATTATGGGGGGCATCATCCACGGGCCCATGACGAGTGTGGCTTTTAACCACAGCGACCCCATCGCCCCTGCTAGACCCGCCAAGCCGCCCGCGGACAGCCACACGATGGTGTTTACCTGGTGGGGGTCTATGCCTTGGACCTAGACCAGCTCCGGGTCCTCGACCGGCTCTACCGACTCATCTGAAACACTTGGAATACCCGTTAACGATTTATGGTATCGACTCAATGTCCTTGTATCTCCTGTAACAAGCATTTCGGGGCGAGGTGAGGCACAGAGAAAAAAGTAATATTGGTGTCGGGCTCCAATGGTGTACTATCTTTGAGTGAACAAGAAAAAGTGGAGAAGGGTAACCGGCAGCTCGTGGGGATGGTGATTCTGCTACACACGCTGAACCACGTGGTGAGCGGCGGCCTCCCCATACTCTACCCGGACATCATGGAGGAGTTCGATCTCAGCTACAGCCAGCTCGGGCTGCTGCGGTCGGCTACCACCCTCGCCGCCGGGTTCCCTCAGATGTTCGTGGGGCTCCTCAGGCGGTGGTTCCCAGGGCGCGTCCTCATAGGCGCAGGGAACCTCGTCAAATCGGTGATGAACATGGGCATCAGCGTCAGCAGCGGGTTCTACCAGTTCCTCGGCCTCAGCGTGCTGGGCGGGGTGGGGAGCAGCACACAGCACCCCGTGGGCGCGTCCCTGATAACGACGGCGACCGAGCCCTCCAAGAGGGGGAGGATGCTGGGTCTCAACCAGTCGGTGCCCTCGCTGGCCTTCTCGTTCACTCCCCTAGTGGCGGCTTACCTGGTGATCAGGCTGGGGTGGAGGACAACCCTGGGCGTGCTTTCCGTCCCCGCCCTCGTCGCCTCGCTGATACTCATCTTCCTCGTGAGGGGCGGGGAGTCCGCGGAGGCAAGGACGCGGGACGCCTTCAGCTGGCGGAGGCTCAGGGAGGCGCTGCGCAGCCGCAACGTTATAGCCATAAGCGTCCTGAGGAGCGTCATGGCGTTCAGGATGGGGGTCAGGACGTTCCTGCCGCTGTACTTCATCAACGTGCTGGGGGTGACCCCTGAGACCTCAAGCCTGCTGTACTCCATTATGCTCTTCGGCGGCGTCCTGGGGCCCTTCTTCTGGGGGTACCTCAGCGACAGGGTGAACCGGAAGCCCCTCATACTAGGCGTCATGGCTGGGTCCAGCGTCCTCTACTTCCTCCTCCAGTTCGTGGAGCATGTGTGGCTCCTCGCCGCGGTGCTCTTCATGATAGGGTTCCTCGTCCACACGGTCATCGTCCAGAGCGTGTTATCCGACTCTGTGCCCCGCAGCCAGCTGGACCAGATCTTCGGTTTCTACTTCACCATAGGGTTCACCCTGGCCTCGGTGTCCAGCGTCGTGTTCGGGTACATCGTCGAGCTCTTCGGCTTCGGCTGGGGGTTCACGTACATCGCCGGGGTGACGCTGGTCTCTATGCTGCCGGCGCTCTTCATATCCGAGCCCCGGAAACTGTAGGAGATCCGTGGGGCGCCGAATCTGTTTTTATGTTTGGTCGCCCTAGTTCTTCCCCTCATAAGGTAACGGCTATGCTGGGGCGGGTGAGGGAGGAGCTGGGGTTCCTCAGGGGCAACCTGCTTGTGCTCATGGCGAGCTACATGGTTTTCGGGTTCACCAGCGGCCTCTTCGGCCCCTTCCGGAGCCCCTACATACGGGAGCTGGGGGCGTCCCCCCTGGTCCTAGGCCTCATGACCTCCGTGGGCTACGTCATCCTGGCGTTCATCAGGATACCGGGGGCCTACATCGCGGACAGGTATGGGCGCCGCAACGTGATAGCAGTGTTCACCTTCGGCGCCGCCCTCAGCTACGCGTTCTACGTCTTCGCGTGGGACTGGAGGGTCATCATGGCAGCGGTGGTCGTCTCCAGCCTCAGCCACATATACCAGCCCGCCCTGGAGGCCATCGAGGCCGACAGCCTTCCCCCCGGGAAGCGCGGCGTCGGGTACAGCCTCATATGGATCATGCCCGGCATCCCCGCCTTCCTCGGCCCCATGATCTCGGGGTACATGGTGGAGAGGCGCGGACTGGTCCCCGGGATGAGGCTGGTCTACGTCCTCGTCTTGGTGTGCACCTTGATCGTCGCCGCGATACGGTGGAGATTCCTCAAGGAAACCGTGGAGGAGAGCAGAAGCCTCGGCCAAGACGAGTTGATAGCCTCCTTCAGGGAGTCCTTCGGGTCCATATGGGAGGCGTGGCGGGGGATGGGGCGCGACGTCAGGTACGTCACCCTCGTCTACCTGCTCATGAGCTTGGAGTTCCCCCTCTTCGACACCTTCTACTCCCTCTACGCCTACGACGTGGTGGGCGTCACCGGCATAGAGTGGGGCCTCATATACACCATAGGGTCAGTCGCGTTGATACTGGTAGGCTACCCCGCGGGGAAGATCGTGGACAGGATCGGGAGGAGACGCTCGATGCTGTTGGCCTACCTCTTCTCGACCCCCTTCCTCTTGGCTTTCACCGCGGCCAGGGGCTTCAACCAGATGATGATGGTGAACATTGCCTTCGTGGTGAGCACGGCGTTCTTCTTCCCGGCGCTGAATGCGCTGAGGGCGGACATCATACCCAGGGACAGGCGAGGCAGGATTCTGGGTCTCATGGGCACCCTGAGGAGCCTTGCCATGGTACCCGCAGCCACCGTCTTCGGGTATCTGTACGAGGTCAACAGGGCCTACCCATACTATGTCGGGGTGGTTATTGAGGTCGTCACCGTAGCCATCATCTATGCGTTGGTGGCGGAGCCGACGAGGCCGGAGGAGTAGCCGGTCACGGATAGGTTCGCCTCATCGCGAACCTGTGGAACTCGCCGGTGGCCTCCTCTTTCTCGACGCGGACCTCTGTGACGTGGGCGCTGGTGGGGCCTCGGTGGCACCACTGTATGAGGCGGTCGACCATCTCCTCGCTGCCCTCGACCACCGCCTCGACGTCTCCGTTGGGCAGGTTCCTGACCCAGCCCTTGAGGTTGTGGTGATTCGCCATGCGCCTGACGCCGGCCCTGTAGCCGACTCCCTGCACCCGGCCCCTGATGAGTAGGTGGGCGCGGATCATCGGAGGTCCTCGACTCCGTAGCGGGCTGATATGTAGCAGCTTCCCTCGTGGCTCACCATGCAGGGGCCGACGGGGTTTTCCGGGGTGCATGCCTCGTTGAAGAGGGGGCACTCCCAGGGGTAGATTATGGCGCGGAGGACGTCGCCGCACCTGCAGCCGCGGGGCATATCGTAGCTGGCCTCGGTCTCGACGGTGAACCTTTTAGCGGCGTCGTGGCTGGCGTATTCTTCTCTGACTTTGAGCCCCGACCTGAGGATGACTCCGATGCCCCTCCACGGCGCGTCTTCTGGCTCGAAAACCTGATCTAAAAGCTTCAAGGCTTGGGGCGCGCCCTCGGGCTTCACGGCGCGTCTATAGCTGTTCTCGATCTCGGCTCGGCCTTCCTTGATCTGGCGGAGGATCATGGCTACGCTCATGAGGACGTCGAGGGGCTCGAAGCCGGCGATGACCTGGGGTACGCTGTATTTGTCGGCTACCTCCCTGTAGCCTTGCTCGCCTATGATTGTGGAGACGTGGCCGGGGTCTATGAAGCCGTCCACCTGTGTGACGCCCATCTCCATGAGCGCCATCATGGCGGGGGGTATGAGGAGGTGGGCGCTGTAGACGCTGAAGTTGGGCGGGGGGCCGGCGGCGAGCTCGCTGGCGGTGGTGGGGGCTGTGGTCTCGAAGCCCACGGCGAAGTGGATGACCTGTCGGGTTGTCTTCTGGGCCATCTTGACGGCGTCGTGGATGCTGTAGACTATGCGTACGTCGTGGCCGCGGGCCTTGGCGTCCTGGAGGCTGCCTAGGCCGGCTGGGACTCTCATCATGTCGCCGTAGGTGGTGACGGTGTGGCCCTGCTCGGCGAGCCTGATGGCGTAGTCGATCCTGTTGGGGGGGACGGTGCAGACGGGGCAGCCTGGGCCCATGAGGACCTCGACGTTGGTGGGGAGCATGCTGCGGACGCCGTACTTGGTGATGGTGTCCTCGTGGGTGCCGCAGACGTGGACGATCCGGTACCGTCTGTCGCCTGAAGCCAGCTTCTGGATGAGCCTCATGATCTTCTTGGCTGTGTCGCTGTCCCTGAACGCGTCCACGAAGCTGAACATCAAGAACCCCATACCAGCATGAAATAAAAAGAAAACCACGTAATAGCCACGACAAGAGCTGGAACCCAACAGAGATAATTTTTTTCATAAAGGGTCATAATGAATTCGAGTAGAGAAGGTATAAGCCAAACACGAAAAGTCCTGCCCCTATCAGCTTTGACAAAATTTCTCCTCTCTTAATTAAGGTACTGGCAAACATCGTCCTTGCTTGGGTCACCAATACGCATAGCACAGCCACTGGTGCTGCATGTCCAAGGCCAAACACAGCAAGGATCAGTCCAGCGTGAAACGGTGTTGCAGCAGTGAACAGGGACGCCATGATCGCGGGCAATACTATAGCCAAGCTACAGGGTCCAAGAGCGATACTAATCACTACGCCTAATGTGAAGCTTGGCAAGAAAATTCCTTTAGAGGCCACTTTTTTCAATACCTTCGTTCTTGATTGACTGACGGCGTTATCGAAGGCGGATATTGAATCGTTGATTAACCGATATCGGTCGAATACGCCGTACGTGTTTAGGCCAAATAATATCAGCATGATACCCGTTAGGATGTAAGGTATCTTTGAACTTAGGTTTACGGGGACCAGCGACGCAATCAAAACCCCAATGATAAAGAAGGTGAGGGTCATGGCCATCGTGAAAGACGCGCCTACCAAAGCACCTTCTTCTCTAGTGTTATCGGCGCCTAGAATGAAAGAGAGATACGCTATGATTAAGCCTAGAGAACATGGAGACGCAAACGTGATTGCTCCATACATGAATAGACTAAAAGCTTCAATCAGATTC